>DASSRF010000162.1:0-4872 GCA_035701945.1 Caldimonas sp.
GCCGAGTCGCTCGCGCTCTTCGACGCGCTTCGTCGGATCCTCGACGCCGCCGGGCTCGAGTACCGGATCAATCCGCGCCTGGTCCGCGGCATGGACTACTACAACCTCACCGTCTTCGAGTGGGTCACCGACCGCCTCGGCGCGCAGGGCACGGTCTGCGGCGGCGGCCGCTACGACGGCCTGTTCGAGCAGCTCGGCGGCAAGCGCACTCCCGCGGTCGGCTGGGGGATGGGGATCGAGCGGATGCTGCTGCTGCTCGAGGCCGCCGGCGTCGCGATGCCGGCTGCCGTCCCCGATGCCTACGCGATCGTCCCGAGCGACGAAGCGCTGCCGGTCGCGATGACGACCTGCGACGCGCTGCGCACGCTCGGCGTCGCGGTGACGATGTATTCGCCGGGAAGCGACGGCCGCGCCAGCATGAAGGCGCAGTTCAAGCGCGCGAACGCGAGCGGCGCGCGCTTCGCGCTCGTCTTCGGCGCCGACGAGCTGGCGCGCGGCGCCGTCGGGCTGAAGGACCTGCTGAGCGACGCCACGCCGCAGACGACGCTGCCGCTGCAGCCGGTCGTCGAGCTCGCCGAGCGACTGAAGAGCGCATCGTCGCGCCCTTCATAATCGCGGGCTTCTTTCGCACACCCCATGGCCAGCCATCTCGACCTCGAAGAGCAGGAACAGCTCGACCAGCTGAAGGCGTTCTGGAAGCAGTACGGCAACCTCGTCTCGTGGGTGCTGATCGCCGTCCTCGGCGCCTACGCGGCGTGGAACGGCTGGAACCTCTACCAGCGCGACCAGGGTGCCAAGGCCGGCGCGCTCTACGACGAGATCGAGAAGGCGGCGCAGGAGGTCGATGCCGACCGCGCGACGCGGATCTTCGCCGACATGCAGTCGCGCTATCCGCGCGCGACGTTCACCCACCAGGCCGGGCTCGTCGCGGCGCGGGTCGAGTCCGAGAAGGGCCAGTACGACGCGGCGAAGGCGAGCCTCGCCTGGGTCGCCGACCACAGCGGCGACGACGGGCTGCAGAGCATCGCGCGGCTGCGTCTGGCCGGGCTGCTGCTCGATTCCGCCAAGTACGACGAAGCGCTCAAGCAGCTCGACGAGATCAAGGCGCCGGAGTTCGTCGCGCTCGCCGCCGATCGCCGCGGCGACGTCCTCCTCGCGCAGGGCAAGACCGCAGAGGCGCAGGCGGCGTACCTGAAGGCGTGGACCGCGATGGATCCGAAGGTCGACTATCGGCGCCTGATCGAGGCCAAGCTCAACGTGCTCGGCGTTCAGCCCTCGGCGGGCACGGCGAGCGGCGCCGAGGCCGCCCGGTGACCGACGCGCGCGCGATGCGCGCCGTCCGACGCTTGCGCGCTCCGCTGCTAGCGCTGGTCTTCGCGACGCTGGCCGGCTGCTCGAGCCTGTCCTCGTTGAATCCGTTCGGGCCCGACCGGCCGAAGCCGAAGGACCTCGAGCCGATCGCGGCGCCGATCACGGTGCGCGAAGCCTGGCGCCAGAGCGTCGGCAAGGTCGAGTTTCCGCTGACGATCGCGGTCAACGGCACGACGCTCACGATCGCCGCGAGCGACGGCACCGTGCTCGCCGTCGACGCCGAGAGCGGGCGCACGGTCTGGCGCACGAGCGTCGGAACGACGATCTCGGCCGGCGTCGGCAGCGATGGCAAGGTCTCGGCGGTCGTCACGCGCGACGGCAACCTGGTCGCGCTCGAAGGCCCGCGGGTCCGCTGGACGAAGCCGCTCGGCGTTCGCGTCGCGACCGCGCCGCTGGTCGCCGGCGGCCGCATCTTCGTGCTCGGCGTCGACCGCTCGGTGCACGCGTTCGACGCCGCCGACGGCCTCAAGCTGTGGCAGGTCGCGCGCCCCGGCGATGCGCTCACGCTGCAGCAGACCGGAGTCATCGCCGCGTTCAAGGACACCCTCGTCGTCGGCCAGGGTCCGCGCATGGCCGGAGTCGATCCGAACACGTCGACGCTGCGCTGGGAGGTTCCGCTCGGCTCGCCCCGCGGCGCCAACGAGGTCGAGCGCCTCGCCGACCTCGTCGGGCCGGTCGTTCGCGTCGGCGACCTCGTCTGTGCGCGCTCGTTCCAGGCGGCGGTCGGCTGCGTCGACGCGCAGCTCGGCAGCGTCGCCTGGACCAAGACCGTCGGCGGCACCGACGCGATCGCCGGCGACGCCGAGCAGCTGTTCGGCGCCGACGCGTCCGACCGCATGACGTCGTGGAGGACGCCGACCGGCGACATCGTCTGGACCAACGAGTCGCTGATGTTCCGCCGGCTCGGCCCGCCTGCGGTCGTCGCGCAGTCGGTCGTCTACGGCGACTACGACGGGACGCTGCACTGGTTCTCGCGCGGCAAGGGCGAGTCGCAGGCGCGCCTCGCGACCGACGGCAGCCCGATCACGACGCCGCCGGTGGCGGTGGGCGGGGTCCTCGTCGTCGTCACTCGCGGCGGCGGCGTCTTCGCCTTCCGCCCGGCGTGACGCGGGCGTCTTCGCGGCGCCGGCGATGAAGCCCGTCATCGCGCTCGTCGGCCGCGCGAACGTCGGCAAGTCGACGCTCTTCAACCGCTGGACGAAGACGCGCGACGCGATCGTCGCCGACTTCGCCGGCCTGACGCGCGACCGCCACTACGGCGATGCTCGCGTCGGCGGCCACGACTTCATCGTCGTCGACACCGGCGGCTTCGTGCCCGAGCATCCGACCGGGATCGTGCGCCTGATGGCACGGCAGGCCGAGCAGGCGGTCGCCGAGGCCGACGCGGTCGTCTTCGTCGTCGACCTGCGCGCCGGCGTCTCGGCGCACGACCACGACATCGCGCGCTACCTGCGCAGCGCCGGCAAGCGCGTCGTCGTCGCCGTCAACAAGGCCGAAGGCATGGCCGACTCGCCGCTCCTCGCCGAGTTCTACGAGCTCGGGCTCGGCGATCCGCATCCGATCTCGGCGGCGCACGGGCAGGGCGTCGTCGCCCTCGCCGAGGCCGCGCTCGCTGCCGCCGGGGCCGAAGCCCGCGCTGCCGGCGACGCCGAAGCAGACGACGCCGCCGACGCGCCGATCCGGATCGCGGTCGCCGGCCGCCCGAACGTCGGCAAGTCGACGCTCATCAACGCCTGGCTCGGCGAGGAGCGTCTGGTCGCGTTCGACCAGCCGGGAACGACGCGCGACGCGATCGTCGTTCCGTTCACGCGCGGCGGCCAGCGCTTCGACCTCATCGACACCGCGGGACTGCGGCGGCGCGGCAAGGTGTTCGAGGCGGTCGAGAAGTTCTCGGTCGTGAAGACGCTGCAGGCGATCGCCGAGGCCGACGTCGTGCTGCTCCTGCTCGACGCGACGCAGGGCGTCACCGACCAGGACGCGCACATCGCCGGCTACGTCGTCGAGAGCGGCCGCGCCGTCGTCGTCGCCGTCAACAAGTGGGACGCGGCGTCGGCGTACGAGCGCGAGATCGTGCAGCGCTCGATCGAGCAGCGGCTGCCGTTCCTGCGCTTCGCGACGGTGCTGACGATCTCGGCGGCGCGCCGGCAGGGCTTCGCCGCGGTCTGGAAGGCGATCGCCGAGGCGCACGCGTCGGCGACGCGCAAGATGCCGACGCCGGTGCTGACGCGGCTGCTGCACGAGGCGGTGCTCCACCAGGCGCCCAAGCGCGCCGGCACGTTCCGGCCGAAGCTGCGCTACGCGCACCAGGGCGGCAGCAAGCCGCCGCTGATCGTCATCCACGGCAACTCGCTCGAGCACGTGACCGACGCTTACAAGCGCTTCCTGGAAGGGCGCTTCCGCGCCCATTTCAAGCTCGTCGGAACGCCGCTCAAGATCGAGATGCGCTCCGGGCGCAACCCGTTCGTGGAGAAGGGCCGGTGAAGCATGGCCTTACGCCCCGTTGCCGGGATTTCCCTGTGATAAGGTCCTCGGCTCCAGAACCACATCACGGAGCCAAACGTGAGCAACAAAGGGCAGCTACTACAAGACCCCTTCCTGAACCTGCTGCGCAAGGAGCACGTTCCGGTTTCCATCTACCTCGTCAATGGCATCAAGCTGCAGGGACACATCGAATCGTTCGACCAGTACGTCGTTCTCCTGCGCAACACCGACACCCAGATGGTCTACAAGCACGCGATCTCGACCGTCGTGCCCGGCCGTGCGGTGAACTTCCAGACCCAGCCCGAAGCTCCCGACCACCCTTGACGCGCGGCTTCACACCCGCACGGTGCCGTTGAACGCGACCCGCCAGAGCGACGGCGACGCGCCGGCGCGCGCGATCCTGGTCGGCGTCGACCTCGGCGGCCGCGCAGCCTTCGAGGAATCGCTCGACGAGCTCGCGCTTCTCGCCGAGTCCGCCGGCGACGTCGTCGTCGAGCGCGTCGTCGCGCGCCGCAAGGCGCCCGACGCGACGTTCTTCGTCGGCTCGGGCAAGGCCGACGAGCTGAAGGAGCTCGTCCAGCTCCACCAGGCCGAGGTCGTCGTCTTCGACCAGGCGCTCTCGCCGGCGCAGCAGCGCAACCTCGAGCGCCACCTCGGCGTCGCCGTCGCCGACCGCACGATGCTGATCCTCGAGATCTTCGGCGATCGCGCACGCAGCCACGAAGGCAAGCTCCAGGTCGACCTGGCGCGCCTGCAGTACCTCTCGACGCGGCTGGTGCGCCGCTGGAGCCACCTCGAGCGCCAGCGCGGCGGCATCGGCACGCGCGGCGGCCCGGGCGAAGCGCAGATCGAGCTCGACCGGCGCATGATCGGCGAGCGCATCAAGTCGGTGAAGGCGCGCCTGGAGCGCGTCAAGAAGCAGCGCAGCACGCAGCGCCGCCAGCGCGAGCGCAACCAGACCTTCCGCGTCTCGCTGGTCGGCTACACCAACGCCGGCAAGTCGACGCTGTTCAACGCGCT
>DASSRF010000163.1:0-3631 GCA_035701945.1 Caldimonas sp.
GCGCGACGGCGAGGACGCTGGTCGCCTCTTCCTCGTCGCCGGTGGCGGCGCTGCCGGTGCCGCCGCAGCGGCGCGCGATCCAGTCGACGAAGTCGAGGACGTTCGCCCAGCGCGCGTCGGCGAGCGCGGGCGAGTCCTCGCCGTCGCGGAGGTGCGCCTCGTAGCCGATCTCGTCGAGCCAGCCGAGCAGCATCGCCTTCGCGTCGGCGGCGCCGCGCGCATCGCGCGCGCGCTCCTGCAACGAACGGACGGTGCGGCCGAACTCGTGCAGCCCCGAGATCGCGCGCCGCGGCAGCGCGTCGGCGACCGAGTCGGCGAAGAGCGCCGCGAACAGGCTCGACCTCCAGCGCTGCGCGAACGCGCCGAGCGCGGCGAGCGTCTGGTGGCCGATGCCGCGCTTCGGGCTCGTCGCCGCGCGCAGGAAAGCGGGGTCGTCGTCCTCGTTGACAAGCAGGCGCAGCCACGCGCAGAGGTCGCGGATCTCGGCGCGCTCGAAGAAGCTCTGCCCGCCCGACACCTTGTACGGGATGCCCGCCTTCTGCAGCGCCTGCTCGAACGCGCGCGCCTGGTGGTTGGCGCGGTAGAGGATCGCGATGTCGCCGAACGCGGCGCCCGCCGGGCGCTGGGCCGCTCCCGAGCCCGGCAGCGCCCCCTCGGGGGGCAGCGCAGCGGCGCCAGCCGCACGCTTGGGGGCAATGTGACCGCGCAGCGACTCGATCCGCGCGACCGCACGCTCGGCCTCGTGGACCTCGTCGTCGCACTCGACGAGGACGACCGGGTCGCCCCTGCCGAGCTCGCTCCAGAGCTTCTTCTCGAAGAGCTTCGGGTTGTGGCCGATCACCGCGTTGGCGGCGGCGAGGATGCTCCCGGTCGAGCGGTAGTTCTGCTCGAGCGGGATCACCGTCAGCTTCGGGTAGTCGACCGGCAGCCTGCGCAGGTTCTCGATCGTCGCGCCGCGCCAGCCGTAGATGCTCTGGTCGTCGTCGCCGACCGCGGTGAACGCGCCGCGCGCGCCGGCGAGCAGCTTCATCAGCTCGTACTGGACACCGTTGGTGTCCTGGTACTCGTCGACGAGAAGATAGCGCAGCCGGTCGCGCCAGGCGGCGCGGACGTCGTCGTGCCCGGCGAGCAGCCGCATCGGCAGGACGACGAGGTCGTCGAAGTCGGCGGCGCGGTACGCCTGCAGCCGCTCTTCGTAGCGTCGCATGACGCGCGCAGCGACGAGCGCGTCTTCCGCGCTCCTGACGTCGTGCGTACCGGCGAGCACCTCGGCCTCGGCGCCCGCGCTCGCCAGGCCGCGGTTCTTCCACGCACTGATCGCCCACTGCCAGCGGCGCGCGACCGCGTTGTCGGTCGTGCCGCCGGCGTCCTTCAGCACGCCGAGGACGTCGTCGCCGTCGAAGATGCTGAAGTTCGCCGGCAGGCCGAGCCTCGCGCCGTCGGTGCGCAGGATGCGGACGCCGAGCGCGTGGAACGTGCTGACCGCGAGCTTGCCCGCGGCGCGGCCGCCGACGAGCGCACGCGCGCGCTCGCGCATCTCGGCCGCCGCCTTGTTCGTGAACGTGATCGCGGCGATCTGCTCGGGCGCGTGGCCGGCGTCGAGCAGGCGCGCGATCTTGTGGACGATGACGCGCGTCTTCCCCGACCCCGCTCCGGCGAGGACGAGGCACGGGCCGCCGAGGTGGTGGACGGCAGCCAGCTGCGCGGAGTTGAGGGTCGCCGCCGGCGACCGGTCGCTGCTCAGGGCGGGTCTTCTTTCAGTTGGGTTCGCCGCACAAGCAGTGGACGACGGCCGCGAACGGCTTCCTGCGCTCGACGATGTCGCTCACCCAGCCGAGGTCGCGCGTCGCGCTGCGCAACGCCGCCGGCGCGACGCCGAGCGCTGCGCCGATGCGCGAATCGACCTCGGCGCCGACCGCGCCCGCGATCCGGTTGTTGACCATCGCCAGCAGCTGCGCGAACTTGCCCGGCTCGCGCTCGATGTAGACGACGCGCGGCTTGTCGCCGAGGTTGGCGCGCTTGGCCGCCGAGCGGACCGCGTCGCCGAACATGCCGATCGTGTCGACGAGGCCGCGCTCCTTCGCCTGCGTTCCGGTCCAGACGCGGCCCTGCGCGACGGCGTCGATCTTCTCGGGCGTCGTCTTGCGCGCCGCGGCGACCTTGGTCGTGAAGTCGACGTACGTGTGGTCGACGTGCTTCTGCACGAGTTCGGCGAGCCGCGGGTCGAGCGGCAGGCGAGGATCGTCGGCGTTGCGCAGCCACGTCGTGCCGATGCCTCCGGGGTGAACGCCGACCTTGGCGAGCGTCTTGTCGAAGCTCGGCAGCAACGCGAAGACGCCGATCGATCCGGTGATCGTCGCCGCGTCGGCGAAGATCTCGTCGGACGCCGTCGAGATCCAGTAGCCGCCCGACGCCGCGACGTTGCCCATCGAGACGACGACGGGCTTGCCGGCGGCGCGCGTCACCTCGAGCTCGCGGCGGACGAGCTCGGAGCCGAAGACGCTGCCGCCCGGCGAGTCGACCCGCAGGACGATCGCCTTGATGTCCTTGTTGTCGCGCGCCTTTCGGATCAGGTTCGCGGTCGAGAGGCCGCCGACGGTCCCGGCCGGCGCCTGGCCGTCGACGATCTCGCCCTCGGCGACGACGACGCCGACCGCGTCGCCGGTGAGCTTGGGCTTGACGTGCGCGAGGTAGTCGTCGAAGGCGATCTGGCGGAACGTGTTCTCGTCGTCGTCCTTGGCGCCGCGCTCGATCATCAGCGCGCGCAGCTCGTCGCGCGTCTTCAATCCGTCGACGAGCTTCTCGGCGAGCGCCATCTTGGCGGCGTCGCCGCCCGCCGCCGCGAGCCGCTGCGGCGCCTCGTCGATCCCGCGCACGATCGCGCCGGGCGCGAGCTTGCGCGCCTTCTCGACGTTGGCGACGTAGGTCTGCCACAAGTCGCCGTAGAGCAGCTTGTCGGCCTCGAGCGCCGCCGCCGACGGCTCGTTGGCGATGAATGGCTCGACCGCGCTCTTGAAGGTGCCGACGCGGATCGCGTTGACGGTGACGCCGAGCTTGTCGAGCGCGTCCTTGTAGTAGTTGTGCAGGTTGCCGAAGCCGGCGATGTAGACCATTCCGAGCGGATGCAGGTAGACCTCGTCGGCGTGCGCGACGACGTAGTACTGCCGCTGGTCGTAGCCCGAGCCCCAGGCGACGACCTTCTTGCCGCTCGCCTTGAAGCGGTCGATCGCGGCGGCGACCTCGCGCAGCGTCGAGAAGCCGGTCGGCCGCAGCTCGTCGAGGACGACGACGAGGCTCGTGATCCGGTCGTCGCTCGCGGCGGCGTCGAGCACCGCAAGGACGTCGCGCAGCTGCACCTTCTGCAGCGCCTCGCCGCGCACCTGGTCGAGCGCGGTCGAGCGCAGCGTCCCGGTCCTCTGCTCGCCGATCGTGCCGTCCACGCGCAGCACGAGCGCGGTCTTCTCGGCGATCGGCGCCGGGCCGCTCCTGACGAGCGCGACGACGACGATCGCGAGGATCAGCAGGAAGAGCACGTTGAGGACGACGCGGCGGCTGACGTCGACGACGCGCCAGAGACCGCGGAAGAACCGACGCGCCGGACCGGGAGAAGACGCTGACATGGGGACGGACG
>DASSRF010000164.1:0-3219 GCA_035701945.1 Caldimonas sp.
CGGCAGGTCGCCCCACGCCGGCTGCGCCGCCTTCGCGGCGGCGACGGCGGCGTCGACCTCGGCCGCCGACGCGAGCGCGACGCGGCGCGCGACCGCTCCGGTGGCGGGGTTGGTGACCGGCTGCGAACGCCCGCTCGTGCCGGCGACGCGGCGGCCGCCGACCCAGTGGCCGACCTCGGCCGTGCTCGTGAATTGCTCGTTGGCGCCCATCTCGTGGTTTCTCCTCTGGATCGTGGTCAGCGCCGGCGCGGGTCGGGCGGCGGCGGCTCAGGCTCGGAGCCGATCGTGCGCATCGGCAGCGACGGCGAGTTCTGCAGCAGTCCGTCGGGCGCGTTCCACATCAGCAGGACCAGCTTGTTGACGATCGCGCGCAGCGCCATCGCGTCGGCCTTCTGCCACTCGCGCCGGTACGGCTCCTCGCAGCACACCATGCCGTACGTTCGGTTGTTGAGGACGACGGCGGCGTCGAGCATCGAGATCACGTTGTTCGGAACGAGATAGCGCTCGCGCATCGGCTGCAGCGCCGGGTCGTTCATCGCGTCGATGCTCATCGAGATGCCGCTGTCGACGAGGCCGTTGAAATGGTTGATGTACTCGTCGCGCGACAGCCGCCCCTGGTTCGACCCGTCGAAGACTCCTGCCGAGGTCTTCGACGCGAAGCAGAGCAGCGTCAGGTCCTCTGCCGGACCGTCGAACCGCCAGATGCTGACGCGTGCGCAGCGGATCCGCTCGAGGAAGACGTCGAGCACCGCCGACCGCGCCTCGGTGCGCGGAATCCGGTCGGCGTAGAGATCGCCGAGCAGCTTCTGCAGGCGGGCCGAATCCTCGGCTTGCGGAGTCACGCGTCCGAGTATCCGTCAAGCGTGGCGGCGCCGCGATGGCTATGCTGTCACCGCCACGCGAGTGAGGGGACCATGCCCAGAGCCGACGTCACGATCGAAAGCCTGCACCGCCGGCAGGCCGAATGCCTGCCCGGCAAGTTCGGCCTCGTCGTGACGCGGATCGGCGACGGCGAGCTCGACGCCGAGCTCGTGCTGCAGCCTTGGATGCTCGCTCCCAACGGCTATCTCCATGCCGCGAGCGTGCTGCTGCTCGCCGACACCGCCGCCGGCTACGCGAGCTTCGCGCACCTGCCCGACGGGGCCAAGAACTTCACCACGATCGAGCTGAAGAGCAACTTCCTCGGCACCGTGCGCGACGGAACGATCCGCACCGAGTGCCGCGCCGAGCATCTCGGCCGCACGACGCAGATCTGGTCGTGCGTCGTCTTCGGCGCCGAAGGCCGCCGCATCGCGCTCTTTCGCTGCACGCAGCTGGTGTTGTGGTGACGTCGGGCAAGCGAGCGAAGCCCTCGCCGGCGAAACGCGCGGCCGCCGGCGGCCAAACACCGCCGCCGCCGCTCGGCGAACGCGAGATCGCCGAGCTGCAGACGCTGCTCGACGGCGTGCCGGCGCCGCTCGAGCCGCTCGACGTCTCGGCGGTAGACGGCTTTCTCTGCGGCGTCCTCGTCCAGCCCGAGCCGGTCGCGTCGGCGCGCTGGCTGCCGTTCGTGACCGACGTCGACGGCCGTGCCTTGCCGCGCGGCTTCGACGCGCGCCGGCTGCACGCGCTCGTCCAGCGCCGCGTCGACGAGCTGCAACATGCGATCGAGCGTCGCGGCTGGTTCGACCCGTGGGTGTTCGAGGTCGACGCGCCGGCCGACGACGTCGTGACCGACTACGACGGCGGCGACGAGCTCGACGACGACGTGCCCGACATCGAGGAAGAAGAGCACCACGCGAGCGCCGCCGTGCTGCCCTGGGTGGCCGGCTGCACCGCCGCGCTCGAGACGTTCCCCGGCCTGCTCGGCAGCGACGATCGGGCGCTCACCGCGCCGCTCGCGCTCCTCTACCGGCACGTCGGCACCGATTCGCTCGAGGACGCCCACGCGCTCGACGCCGAGATCGAGACGCTCGCCGCGCCCGCCGATCTCGCCGCGGCGGTCGAGGAGCTCGTGCGCGCGACGCTCCTGCTCGCCGACGTCGCCGGCCTGCGCATCGTTCGCTGAACCGCGGCGCGGCTCAGATCGCCAGCGGATCGACGTCGATCGCCCAGCGCAGGATCCTTGCACCCGGGTCGCCGCGCGCGACGTGCAGCGCATCGAGCCGCGGCGCCCATGCGCGCAGCATCGTCTGCAGCTGCTGACGCGACGTCGACTCGACGAGCATCTGCATCCGCTCGACGTCGGCGACGCGTGCGATGTCGAGCGGCACCGGCGCATAGACCATGACGCCGTCGCTCTCGGCGAGCCCGCGCGCCGCCGCGGCAGCGGCGTCGAGGAACGCGCGGGCCGCCTCGGCGGTTCTGGCGTCGGCGCGCAGCACCGCGAGGTGCGACCACGGCGGCAGCCCGGCGCTCTCGCGCTCGCGCAGCTGCGCCGCTGCGAACGCCGGGTAGTCGTGGCGCGCGAGCGCCTGGTAGAGCGGATGCGCCGGGTGCCATGTCTGGATCCACATCTCGCTCGCGCCCGCGCGCCCGGCGTCGCGGCCGGCGCGGCCGGCGGCCTGCATCAGCAACGCGAACAGCCGCTCGGGAGCGCGAAAGTCGCTGCTGAAGAGCGACGTGTCGGGATTGACCGCGGCGACCAGCCCGACGCGGCGAAAGTCGTGGCCCTTCGCGACCATCTGGGTGCCGACGAGGATGTCGACGTCGCCGGCGTGCACCGCGCCGAGGGTCGCCTCGAGCGCGCCCTTGCGGCGCGTCGTGTCGGCGTCGATGCGCGCGATCCGGGCGCCGGGAACGAGCGCCCCGAGCTGCTCCTCGAGCCGCTCGGTGCCGCGGCCGACCGGAGCGATGTCGGGGTTGCCGCACTCCGGGCAGCGCCGCGGCACCGGCGCGGCGAGGCCGCAGTGGTGGCAGCGCAGCGTCCGGTCGTGCTTGTGGAAGACGCGCCATGCGCTGCAGTGCGGACAGCCGCTCAGCCAGCCGCAGTCGCCGCACTGCAGCACCGGCGCGTAGCCGCGGCGGTTGAGGAAGACGAGGCTCTGCTCGCCGCGCGCGACGCGCTCGTGCAGCGCGGCGACGAGCTGCGGCGCGAGCGCGGGCGGCGGCGCCGCCGCGGCGAGGCCGGTGGTCGGCCGCGGCACCCTGCCCATGTCGACGAACCGCACCGCGGGCCACGTCGCGCCGCCGATCCGCTCGGCGAGCGTCAGGCGCGCGTAGCGGCCGGTCTCCGCGCTT
>DASSRF010000165.1:0-6701 GCA_035701945.1 Caldimonas sp.
GCCCGCGCCCGCAGTGCGCCATGAAGAGAGCCTGATGCAGACGACAAGCACGTTATGAATCGAGCGAAGAAGCAAACGCCGAAAGTGTTCTTCGCGTGAACTCGAGCGCTTCATACAGTGCACGTCCCGGCGCCCTGGCGCCTGTGCACCCGAGGCGATGGACACGGCGAAGGCGACGGCTCTGCATGCACGCGCGAGCGCTGGCTTCGACGAGCGCGTCGCGAGCGCGCGGCGGCTGCTCGCACGCGCTGCCGACGCGCACCCCGATGCGATCGTGCAGGCGTCGAGCCTCGGCGCCGAGGACCAGGTCATCACCGATCTGATCGCGCGCGACCGCTTGCCGATCGCGGTCGCGACCCTCGACACCGGCAAGCTCCACGCCGAGACGCTCGCGCTGATCGAGGCGACGCGCGAGCGCTACGGCATCTTCGTCGAGCGCTACCGGCCGGTCCACGAAGCGGTCGTCGCGTTCGTCGGCCGCCACGGCGACGACGCGATGCGCAGGAGCGTCGAGCTGCGCAAGGCGTGCTGCGCGCTGCGCAAGGTCGAGCCGCTCGGGCGCATGCTCGCCGGAAGGAGCGCCTGGATCACGGGGCTTCGCCGCGAGCAGTCGGCCGACCGCGCGGCCGTCGACCGCGAAGCGATCGACGACGAAGGCCGGACCAAGCTGAGCCCGCTCGCCGACTGGACGTGGGGCGACGTCTGGCACTACCTCGCGCTTCGCGACGTTCCCTACAACGCGCTCCACGACCGCTTCTTTCCGAGCATCGGCTGCGCACCGTGCACGCGCGCGATCGCACTCGGCGAGGACTTGCGCGCCGGCCGCTGGTGGTGGGAGCTCGAAGGCGCCAAGGAATGCGGGCTGCACGTCGCCCCGGCGTCGCCGCTGCCCGCCGAGGCGACGCCGTGAACGCGCCGACGCCGCTCGATCGCCTGCTGCCCGACGTCGACCTCGGCCAGCTCGACGCGCTCGAGGAGGAGGCGATCTTCATCCTGCGCGAGACCGCGGCCGCCTTCGAGAGGCCGGCGCTGCTCTTCTCGGCCGGCAAGGACTCGTGCGTCGTCCTCCACCTCGCGCAGAAGGCGTTCAAGCTCGCCGGCAGCGCGAAGACGCGGCTGCCGTTTCCGCTGCTGCACGTCGACACCGGCCACAATTTTCCCGAGGTGATCGCGTTTCGCGACGCGATCGTCGATGAGCTCGGCGAGGAGCTCGTCGTCGCCCGGCTCGAAGACTCGATCGCGCGCGGCAGCGTGCGGCTGGCGAGCGCCGACGAGTCGCGCAACGGCCACCAGAGCGTGACGCTGCTCGAGGCGATCGAGGCGCACCGCTTCGACGCGCTGATCGGCGGCGCCCGCCGCGACGAGGAGAAGGCGCGCGCGAAGGAGCGCATCCTCTCGCACCGCGACAGCTTCGGCCAGTGGCAGCCGAAGAACCAGCGCCCGGAGCTGTGGACGCTCTTCAACACGCGGCTCAAACCCGGCGAGCACATGCGCGCCTTTCCGATCAGCAACTGGACCGAGCTCGACGTCTGGCTCTACATCCGCCGCGAGCGGATCGCGCTGCCGAGCCTCTACTACGCCCACCGCCGCGCGGTCGTCCGCCGGCGCGGCCTGCTCGTCCCGGTGACCGCGCTGACGCCGCCGAAAGCGGGCGAGCGCGTCGAGACGCTCGGCGTGCGCTTTCGCACCGTCGGCGACATGACGTGCACGTGCCCGGTCGAGAGCGACGCAGCGAGCGCCGCCGACGTCGTCGCCGAGACGCTCGCCGTCACCGTGAGCGAGCGCGGCGCGACGCGGATGGACGACCGCACGTCGGACGCGTCGATGGAGCGTCGCAAGAAGGAAGGCTACTTCTGATGGGCCTCGCGCTGCGCGAAGACGACGATCGAGAGCCGGCGACGCGCCGGCCGCTGCGCTTCCTCACCGCCGGCTCGGTCGACGACGGCAAGAGCACGCTCATCGGCCGGCTGCTGCTCGACGGCCGCGCGATCCTCGCCGACCAGCTCGACGCGCTCGCGGCGCGCGCCGGCGGCGGCCGGCCGATCGACCTCGCGCTCGTCACCGACGGCCTCGAGGCCGAGCGCGAGCAGGGCATCACGATCGACGTCGCGTACCGCTACTTCGCGACCGCGAAGCGCAAGTTCGTCATCGCCGACGCGCCCGGCCACGAGCAGTACACGCGCAACATGGTCACCGCGGCGGCAGGCAGCGACGCCGCGGTCGTCCTCGTCGACGCGACCAAGCTCGACCTCGCGCGCGAGCCGCTGCAGCTGCTGCCGCAGACGCGCCGCCACGCGCTGCTCGCCAGGCTGCTGCGCGTGCCGCACATCGTCTTCGCCGTCAACAAGCTCGACGCGATCGCCGACGCCGACCTCGCGTTCGCTCTCGTGCGCGACGCGCTCGTCGCGTTCGCCGCCGCCGCCGGCTTCGCCCCGGCCGGGATCGTTGCGATCTCGGCGCTGCACGGCGACAACGTCGCCCGGCCGAGCGCGCTCGGCGGCAGCGACGGGCCGACGCTGCTCGCGCTGCTCGAATCGCTCGACGTCGACGCGCGAACGCCGGCCGCAGCGACGCTGGTCCCGGTGCAGTTCGTCGCCGGCGCGGCGAACGGCGGCGTCGGCCATCAGGCGCGCGTCCTCTGGGGACGCGTCGCGCGCGGCGAGGTCGCGCTCGGCGCCGAGCTCGTCGTCTTTCCGGGCGGCGAGCGCGCGCGCGTCGCCGAGCTGCACGTCGCCGGCCGCCGCGAAGAGCGCGTCGCTGCCGGTCGCTCGGCGGGGATCGTCCTCGACCGCCAGCTCGACGTGTCGCGTGGCGACTGGCTCGCCGCGCCCGGAACGATCGCGCCGAGCGCGCGCTTTCGCGCGACGCTCGCGTGGCTCGACACCGAGCCCGCCGTCGTCGGGCGCAAGTACTGGTTGCGCCACGGCAACCGCTGGCTGCAGGGCAGGATCGCGGCGATCGAAAGCCGCCTCGACGTCGCGACGCTCGGCCACCAGGCCGCGCATGCGCTCGGCGTCAACGACATCGGCGAGGTCGTCGTCGAAGCGCAGCACGAGCTTCCGGTCGCGAGCTTCGACGACGACCGCGTCGCCGGTGCGCTGCTCGTCGTCGACCCGGCGACGCACCGCACGAGCGGCGCGCTGCTCGTCCGCGCACCGCTGTCATCCTGAGCGAAGCGAAGGATCTCTGCGTCTCGCGATCGTCGCGCACGGCACGCTGCCAGAGCGCTGCAGCGGACGATCGTTGGCAGCGGCGGCGATTGGACCGCCACGGCTCGTTGGCCGCATGCCTATTCGGTGCGCTCTTATGATCAGCGCATGCCATCCACCGTCTTCGCGCGCGCCGGCGCCGCCGCGCTCCTCGCCGTTGCCGCCGCCGCGATGCCGCCGCTCGCGACGCGCGCGCTCGCCGCCGATGCCAAGGCGACTCCGCTCGCCGTCAAGCCGGTCGTCTTTCGCGAGCGCAAGCTCGCCAACGGCCTGCAGGTGCTCACGGTCGAGACGCACACGAGCCCGACGGTGAGCGTGCAGGTCTGGTACCACGTCGGCAGCCGCGAGGACCCGCCCGGCCGCTCGGGCTTCGCGCACCTCTTCGAGCACATGATGTTCAAGGGCACCGAGTACCTGCGCGCCGAGCAGTTCGACCGCCTGACCGAGGACGTCGGCGGCAGCAACAACGCGTCGACCGGCAACGACGTCACCGAGTACCACGAGGTCGTGCCGTCGAACTACCTCGAGACGCTGCTCTGGGCCGAGGCCGAGCGGATGCAGAACCTCAAGGTCGACGAGCCGACCTTCAAGTCGGAGCGCGCCGTCGTCGAGGAGGAGTATCGCCAGCGCGTGCTCGCGTCGCCGTACGGCCGCTTCTTCAACGGCATCGCCACCGTGTCGTACCGCGAGCATCCGTACAAGCGGCCGGGCATCGGCAACATCGCGGACCTCGAGGCGTCGTCGCTCGCCGACGTCGTCGAGTTCCACAAGCGCCACTACCGTCCCGACAACGCGACGCTGATCGTCGCCGGCGACTTCGACGAGAAGCAGCTCGACGGCTGGATCGACAAGTACTTCGGCGCCGTGCCCAAGCCCGCGGCGCCGCTGCCGCGCTTCGATGCGAGCGAGCCGCCTTGGCCGAGCGACCGCAGCGCGACGCTGAGCGGGCCGCAGGTGCCGCTTCCTGCGGTCGCGATCACCTGGCTCGCGCCGCCGACGACGAGCCCCGACGCGCCGGCGTTGCAGGTCGCCGCCGCCGTGCTCGCAGCGGGCGAGTCGTCTCGCCTCAACCAGTCGCTCGTCTATCGGCAGCGGATCGCGACGGCGGCCGGCTTCAGCGCCGACCTGCGCGTCGGGCCCGGCCTGCTCATCGCCTACGCGATCGCGGCGGGCGGCAAGCCGACGACGGAGCTGACCACCGCCTTGCTCGCCGAGGTGACGCGGCTGGCGGCGACGCCGCCGACGCCGGCCGAGCTCGCCAAGGTGAAGACGCAGATCGTGACCGACGCGTTCATCTCGCGGCAGACGCCGCTCGGCCTCGCGTCGGCGCTCGGCGACGCCGCGGTCCTCGAGGGCAATCCGGCGCGCATCAACACCGACCTCGACGACCTTCAGAAAGTCACCGCTGCCGACGTGCAGCGCGTGCTGCGCCGCTACGTCCTCGAGGCGCACAAGGTGACGATCGAATACCGGCAGCAGGAGGGCGCGAAATGACGACGCAAGCGCTCCTCGCCGCGTGCATCGCGCGCCGCTCGCTCGTCGTCGCAGCGGCGTGCGTCGCCCTCGGCGCCGCCGCGCAGCCGTATCCGACGCCGCCGCCGCCGGCAGCGCCGCGCCCGCTCACGATCGACGCGCCGAGCGAAGGCAAGCTCGGCAACGGCCTGCGCGTCATCGTCGCCCGCCGCGAAGGCGTGCCGATCGTCAGCACCGAGCTCGTCGCGCTGTCGGGCGCCGAGGTCGATCCGCCGCGCCTGTCCGGCCTCGCGTCGCTCGCCGCCGCGCTGATGACCCAGGGCACGAAGAAGCACAGCGCTCCCGAGCTCGCCGCCGCCGCCGAGGCGCTCGGCGGTTCGCTCGACAGCGGCGCCGGCTGGAACAGCGCGACCGTCGCGATCACGGTGACGACGCCCAAGCTCGACGCCGCGCTCGGGCTCGTCGCCGAGGTCGCGCGCGAGCCGGTGTTCGCTCCCGACGAGATCGACCGCGTGCGCACGCAGACGCTCGACGCGCTCAAGGTCGCGTACGCGAGCCCGGGAACGCTCGCGTCGCTCGTCGCCGAGCGGCTCGCGTACGGCGCCGGGCCCTATGGTCATCCGGCCGGCGGGACGCCCGAGTCGCTGCCGCGGATCACGCGCGACGACCTCGTCGCCGTGCATCGGCGCACGTTCAGGCCCGACAACGCGGTGCTCATCTTCGCCGGCGACATCGACCTCGAGACCGCGCTGGCGCTGGCGCGCCGCCATTTCGGCAGCTGGCCGCTGCCGAGCGACCCGCCGCCAGCGGTGCCGCGCCCGGCCGGCGCTGCTTCGGGGCCGGCGGCGGCGATCGTCGACATGGCGAACTCGGGCCAGGCCGCGGTCGTCGTCGCGGTCGCGCTGCCCGAGCGGACCGGCAGCGAGCGCGCGATCGGCGCCGTGCTCAACACGGTGCTCGGCGGCGGCTACTCGTCGCGTCTCAACCAGGAGATCCGCATCAAGCGCGGCCTCAGCTACGGCGCGAGCAGCGGCCTCGAGTCGCGCCGCGAGGCGGCGTTCTTCCGCGTCGGCGTGCAGACCAAGAACGAATCGGCCGCCGAGGTCGTGAGGCTCGTCGAGGAAGAGATCGACCGCCTCATGAAGGAGCCGGTCGGCAACGACGAGCTCGCCGCGCGCAAGGCGGCGCTGATCGGCGGCTTCTCGCGCAGCGTCGAGACGACCGCCGGTCTCGCGGCGGCGATCCGCGCGCTCGTCATCGCGCAGCGTCCCGTCGGCGAGCTGAAGTCGCGGATCGATCAGCTCGAGGCGGTCACCGCGCAGGACATCCAGAAATACGCGGCGGCGAATCTCGTCGACGCGCGACGCCGCGTCGCGGTCGCCGGCGAGGCGCGCGCGTTCGCGCCTGCGCTCGAGCAGGCGATTCCTGGCGTCGTCACCGTCGGGCGCGATGCGCTCGACCTCGAGCGGCGCGATGGCCTGGCGCGTCGCTGATCGGCGCCGCGGTGCTCCCCGGCGCCGTGGGGGCAAGGCAAACCCTCCGTACGGCCGAGGGCGTTTGCTGGGACAATAGTGCCCCCCGGCGGGAGGCACGCGCCCCGAGCCCTCCGCCCTCCTCATCAGGTATCTTGCACATGGCCACCCGTCGCTCCGTTTCCCAGTCCAAAGGGTCTGCCACCACCGCCCCTGTCCAGGCGACCCCTGCCGCTCCGGCCGCTCCCGCGCTCAAGCTTCGCCAGACGCAAGCCGAGTACGTCGCCGCGCGCCCGTCCGGCGAGCCCGGCGTGAAGCCGATGATGTCGAGCTCGAAGATGTACGTCTGCCGCCGCTGCCAGGCCAACTTCAAGACCGGCGACGGCAAGCCCGACGCCCGCCTGCCCGGCCTCGGCAAGTGCAACAAGTGCCTGGCGGCGCAGGCCGCCTCGGCGCTCGCCGCCTGACCCGACGCCGCGCGCCGCTCAGGCGCCTTCCGCCTTCGGGATGAGGAGCCCTGCCCGCACCGCGGGCCGGGCGACGAACG
>DASSRF010000166.1:0-4396 GCA_035701945.1 Caldimonas sp.
CCGGCGAGCGGCAGCGCCAGGCCGAAGCCACGCGCCTCGCCGAGCTGAACCGCAACGTCAACGAGCTGAAGCGCGTCCAGGGCGGCGCGTCGCAGGTTGCGGCGCCCGCGACGACAGCGCCCGCTGCTGCCGCGACGCCGCCCGCCGTCGCTGCCCGCCCGGCGTCGTCGCCGGTCGCGGTCCAGACTCCGATCACGACGCCGAGCGTTCCGCCGCTCACCGCAGCGCCCGCGGTCACCGCGGCGGCGACGCCGCCGGCGACGACGCCTCCGGCGGCTGCGCCGGCGCTCGGCGCCGCGCCTGCCGCGACGGCATCGTCGCCTGCGGCCGCGACAGCGATGGCGGCCGCGTCGACGCCTGCCGCGACGGCATCGGGAGCAGCCCCGGTCGTCGTCGCGGGCGCCAGCGTCCCGACCGCGGCCGCCGCGAAGCCGCCGGTTGCCAAGCCGCGAGCCCCCGTGAAGCCGGCGCCGGAGCCGAGCTTCATCGATTCGATCACCAGCGGCAACCCGCTCTACCTCGGCGTCGGCGCGCTCGCGTTGCTGCTCGCCGGCTACGGTGCGTACCGCTTCACGCAGCGTTCGAAGAAGGACAGCGGCGAGACGTCGTTCCTCGAGAGCCGGCTGCAGCCGGATTCGTTCTTCGGCGCGAGCGGCGGCCAGCGCATCGACACGCGCGACGCCGGCGGCAGCTCGTCGTCGATGACCTATTCGCTGTCGCAGCTCGACGCGATCGGCGACGTCGACCCCGTCGCCGAGGCCGACGTCTACCTCGCCTACGGCCGCGACCTGCAGGCCGAGGAGATCCTCAAGGAGGCGATGCGCAGCAACCCCGAGCGCCTCGCGATCCGCACCAAGCTGCTCGAGGTCTACGCCAAGCGGCGCGACATCAAGGGCTTCGAGCTCCTCGCGACGCAGCTGTTCGCGCTGACGCGCGGCGAGGGCGACGACTGGGCGAAGGCGCAGGAGCTCGGCGCCCAGATCGATCCCGAGAATCCGCTCTACCGCGCCGGCGGCACGCCGGGCCGCGCGGCCGACAGCCCCGAGGTCGCCGAGTCGCTCGGCGCCAGCACGCTGCCGCAGTCGGTCATGCCCGTGGCGACGCCGTCGTCGCAGTTCGGCTCGACGATCGGCAACACGACGGCGCGCGACAGCGCGTTCGACAACATCGACCTCGATCTCGACAACCCCGACATCGGCGTGCCGTCGCGCCCAGCGGGGCTCGACACGACCGAGGCGATCCCGCCGCGCACCGCCGCCGCCGCCGCCGAGGCGCCGAGCTACAACTCGACCCTGAAGATGCCGCTCGTCCCCAACGAGCCGGGCACCCAGGTGAAGGCTCCGGCGAAGGACGAGCCGCTGCCGTTCGATCTGTCCGGAATCTCGCTCGACCTCGATCCGTCCGAGGCCGGCGCCGAGGCGCCGAACACGACGCCGGGCGGCCTCGACGACCACGGCGATCCGCTCTCGCGCAAGCTCGAGCTCGCCGAGGAGTTCCAGCGGATCGGCGACAAGGACGGCGCGCGCGATCTTCTGCGCGAGGTGCTCGCGACTGCGAGCGGCGCGACGAAGACGAAGGCGCAGGGCATGCTGGACCGCATCACCTGAGTCGCGCCGGGCGCGCCCGCATCGGCCGCTCCCGGCGGCGCGCCCGCTCCTCGTGAGAGTCGCTCTCGGCATCGCGTACCGCGGCAGCGCGTACAGCGGCTGGCAGAGCCAGCCGAGCGGCCGCACCGTCCAGGACCACGTCGAGGCGGCGCTCGCCGCCTTCGCCGACGCACCGGTCTCGACGATCTGCGCCGGCCGCACCGATGCCGGCGTCCACGCGATCAACCAGGTCGTCCACTTCGACACCGACGTCGTCCGTGCGCTCGACGGCTGGACGCGAGGAACGAACCGCTACCTGCCGGCCGACGTCGCGGTGCAGTGGAGCCGCTTCGTCGACGATCGATTCCACTCGCGCGCGAGCGCGCGCGGCCGCCGCTACGCGTACCTGCTGCTCGAATCGCCGGTGCGGCCGGCGATCGAGAACGGTCTCGCCGGCTGGACGTTTCGCAGCCTCGACGGCGATGCGATGCGCCGCGCCGCGGCCGCGCTCGTCGGCACGCACGACTTCAGCGCGTTTCGCGCCGCCGAGTGCCAGGCGAACTCGCCGGTGAAGACGCTGCGCTCGCTCGCGATCGAGCGGCGTGGCGCGTACTGGCGCTTCGACTTCGACGCCGACGCGTTCCTGCACCACATGGTGCGCAACATCGTCGGCTCGCTCGTCATGGTCGGCAGCGGCGTGCGCAGCGACGGCTGGCTCGCCGAGGTCCTCTCGGCGCGCGACCGCGCGCTCGCGGCGCCGACGTTCGCGCCGGACGGCCTGTACTTCCTGGGGCCGTACTACGATGCCGTCCATGAGATTCCCGAGCGGACGCCGGCGCTCGACTGGCTGCCCTGAGCGCGCGCGGACGCGATGAACCAGCGCACGCGGATCAAGATCTGCGGCGTCTCGCGCGAGGCCGACGTCGTCGCCGCGGTCGATGCCGGCGCCGACGCGGTCGGGTTCGTCTTCCATCCCGAGAGCCCGCGCCATCTCAGCGTCGAGCGCGCCGCCGAGCTCGCCGACGCGCTGCCGCCGTACGTGACGCCGGTCGGCCTCTTCGTCAACGCGAGCCCGGACGAGATCGACGCCGCGCTCGACGCGATCCCGACGCTGCTGCTCCAGTTCCACGGCGACGAGACTCCAGAGGATTGCGCGCTCTTCGGCCGCCCGTACCTGCGCGCGGCGCGGATGACCGCCGAGCTCGATTTGCTAGACTTCGCGCGCCGCTTCGGCGAGGCGCAAGGTCTCCTGCTCGATGCCCACGTCGAGGGCTTCGGCGGCGGTGGAAAGGCGTTCGATTGGTCGCTCGTACCGTCAGGCTTCCCGGCAGAGTCAAGGCGTCGGCTCGTTTTGTCTGGTGGGTTGCATGCCGCAAACGTCTGCGAAGGCATCCTGCGCGTCCGGCCGTGGGCCGTTGACGTTTCCTCGGGAGTCGAGTCGTCGCGCGGCGTGAAGGACGCCGCCGCCATCCGTCGCTTCTGCGACGCGGTGCGCGAGGCCGACGCTCGCATCGCAGCATCGATCGCCTGAACACTTCGTCATGACACCGTACCAGCAGCCCGACGCGAGCGGGCATTTCGGCCGCTACGGCGGCAGCTTCGTCGCCGAGACGCTCGTCCACGCGCTCGACGAGCTCAAGGCGTGCTACGAAGAAGCGAAGCGCGACCCGGCGTTCGACGCCGAGTTCCGCAGCGAGCTCGCGCACTACGTCGGCCGGCCGAGCCCGATCTACCACGCCGCGCGGCTCTCGCGCGAGCTCGGCGGCGCGCAGATACACCTGAAGCGCGAGGACCTCAACCACACCGGCGCGCACAAGATCAACAACACGATCGGCCAGGCGATGCTCGCGCGGCGGATGCGAAAGCCGCGCGTCATCGCCGAGACCGGCGCCGGCCAGCACGGCGTCGCGACGGCGACGATCTGCGCGCGCTACGGCCTCGAGTGCGTCGTCTACATGGGCAGCGAGGACGTCCGCCGCCAGGCGCCGAACGTCTACCGCATGAACCTGCTCGGCGCTTCGGTCGTTCCGGTCGAGAGCGGCTCGAAGACCTTGAAGGACGCGCTCAACGAGGCGCTGCGCGACTGGGTGACCAACGTCGAGAGCACGTTCTACATCATCGGCACCGTCGCCGGCCCGCATCCGTATCCGACGCTCGTGCGCGACTTCCAGAGCGTGATCGGCACCGAGTGCCTGGCGCAGATGCCCGAGATGATCGGGCGCCAGCCGGACGCCGTGATCGCGTGCGTCGGCGGCGGCAGCAACGCGATGGGGATCTTCTATCCCTACATCGAGCACGCGCAGACGCGGCTGATCGGCGTCGAGGCCGCCGGCGAGGGCATCGCGAGCGGGCGCCACGCGGCCTCGATCACCGCCGGCAGCCCGGGCGTCCTGCACGGCAACCGCACCTACCTGCTGCAGGACGACGACGGCCAGATCATCGAGACGCACTCGATCTCGGCCGGGCTCGACTATCCCGGCGTCGGCCCGGAGCACGCGTACCTGCACGACGTCGGCCGCGCCGAGTACGTCAGCGTCACCGACGACGAGGCGCTCGCCGCGTTCCATCGCCTCTGCCGCACCGAAGGCATCATCCCCGCGCTCGAATCGAGCCACGCCGTCGCGTACGCGATGAAGCTCGCGCCGACGCTCGCACGCGACCGCCACCTGCTCGTCAACCTCTCGGGCCGCGGCGACAAGGACATGCATACCGTCGCCGAGCGCCTCGGAATGAAGCTCTAGCGATGTCGCGCATCCAGGCCTGCTTCGAGGCGCTGCGAAAATCGGGCCGCAAGGCCCTCATTCCCTACA
>DASSRF010000167.1:0-2345 GCA_035701945.1 Caldimonas sp.
GTCAGGAAGGCCGAGCGCACCGGCGAGGCGATCGTCGCGCGCACGCGCAAGCTCCTGCGCGACGCCGGCTTTGCCGACTACACCTCGACGCACGTCGAGGTGCTCGGCGCCGAGACGTCGTACGGCCCGCATTCGCGCACGCGGGCGAATCGCGAGGTGATGCTGCGCGTCGTCGCCGACCACGCCGATCGCCGTGCGCTCGACGTCTTCGCGCGCGAGATCGCGCCGGCGGGAACGTCGTGGTCGCCGGGAACGACCGGCGCCGGCGGGAGGCCGTCGGTCTCGCCGCTCGTCAGGCCGTTCTCGTTCCTGCTCGACAAGCGCGCCGTGCCGGCGACCTTCGCGATCGGCGAAGAGCGCCGCGACGTCGCCGTGCCGCTCGCCGGCGGCAGCGTGCCGCGGCCGTCGACGCCGGTCGTCGCGCCGCTCGAGACCGGCTCGCTCGTCGTCGAGACGGCAGAGAGCGTTCCGCTCGTCGCGCTCGCGTGGGCGAGGAGCGGCGACAAGGGCGACCTCTCGAACGTCGGCGTCGTCGCGCGGCGTGCCGAGTGGCTGCCGCTGCTGTGGGACCGGCTGACGCCGATGCGCGTCAAGAGCTGGCTCGGCCATCTCGTCCTCGGCGAGGTCGAGCGCTTCCACCTGCCCGGGATCGCGGCGATCAACTTCGTGCTCCACCAGGCGCTCGACGGCGGCGGCATGTCGTCGCGCCGGCTCGACCCGCTCGGCAAGGGAATGGCGCAGATCCTGCTCGAGATGCCGATCGAGGTGCCGCGCTCGATCGCGCGCGACGCGCGTGAAGGAACGTGAAGCGGCATTCGTCGTGCCGTCGCGCCTGAGGGAAGTCCCGAGTCGCAAGACCTGAGGCGGGAGCGCGCGTTGCCACTCGGCGCTCGCGTTCCCGCACACAGCGCCTCGCAAGGCGCGCACTCAGGAGATTCATGTGAAGAGGTGTCGCTCCCTACCGGCAGCATTTGCTGCCGTCGTCGTTTCTGCAGTCCTCGCCGCGTGCGGCGGCGGCGACGACGACGGCGTCGTCAACCCGCCGACGATCACCACACTGTCGAACCGCGCCGACCTCGTCTCGGGCGGCGACGTCCTGGTCGAGGTCAAGCTGCCGCCGGGCGCGGCGGCGTCGAACCTGAAGGTCGACCTCAACGGCACCGACGTCACGTCGGCGTTCACGACGCGCTCCGACGGCCGCACCGTCGGCCTCGTCACCGGCCTGAAGGACGGCGACAACACGATCACCGCGAGCGCGAACAACTTCAGCTTCTCGAGCGCGCGCCTCACCGTCACGAACCATCCGAAGGGCGGCCCGATCCTGTTCGCGTCGCAGACGATGCCGTGGATCTGCGCGACGCCGATCCCGACCGCGGCGACCGCGAGCTCGCCCGCGACCAACGCGAGCGGCCTGACGACGACCGCGACCGACGCGCAGTGCAACATCGCGACCGAGACGAAGTTCTTCTATCGCACGCTGACGCCGGTCACGGTGACGGCGGGCGACGGCGGCTGCTCGTTCGTCGTTCCCGACCCGTCGCCGACGATCGCGAATCCGAACCCGACGACGCCGTCGAGCTCCTGCCTTCAGCCGTACGTCGCGGGCACGACGCCGGCGGCGTCGGTCGCGTCGACGACGACGAGCAACGGCGTCACGCTGCCGTACATCGTGCGGCTCGAGCGCGGCACGATCAACCGCGGCATCTACGACATCGCGGTGCTGTTCGATCCGACCAAGCCGTGGACGGCCAACGCGCCGCAGCCGCAGTGGAACGGCAAGATCAGCTACACGTACGGCGCGAGCGCCGGCCAGCCGCGGCTGCAGTTCCGCAGCGAGCAGAACTGGGTCGTCAACGGCATCACCGGGGTGTTCGACGACTCGGCGCTGCGCATGGGCTACATCGTCGCCGACAACAGCCTCACCGACCAGCTCTACAACGCCAACGCCATCCTCGCCGCCGAGACGACGATGATGATGAAGGAGTACATCGTCGAGCACTACGGCGAGGTCAGGTTCACGATGGCCAACGGCTGCTCGGGCGGCTCGATCCTGCAGAACAGCGTCGCCTCGGTCTACCCGGGCCTGCTCGACGGCATCCAGGTCGAGTGCGACTACCCCGACGCGGTGACGACGCTGCTCGAGGTCGCCGACTGCGTCCTGCTCGTCAACGCCTACCAGAGCCCCGAGTGGCTGGCGCTCCAGACCGGCCTCACGCAGGCGCAGATCAACGCCAAGAAGACGGCGATCAACGGCCATCTCGATCACATCGGCTGCCAGTCGTGGAACAACGCCTTCGGGTTCAACAACAAGCCGGGCAACTACGTTCCGGTGCTCGTCGTCAACC
>DASSRF010000168.1:0-8160 GCA_035701945.1 Caldimonas sp.
CGCGCCGCAAGTTCAAGGCGCGCCTCGAGTGGGACGCGAAGGAAGGCAAGGTCGTGTTCGCCTTCGAGCCGCGTCCGCCGCGCGGCCCGGCGGCGAAGAAGGCGGCGACGCGCTCGGCTCCGGCCGATCCCGTCGTCGCGACGACGACGGCCGCGAAGACTGCCGCGGACAAGGCGCCGGCAAAGAAGACCGCGACGAAGAAGACCGCAACGAAGAAGACCGGAACGAAGAAGACCGGAACGAAGAAGACGGCGACGAAAAAGGCTGCTGCCAAGAAGACCGGCGGAGGTCGCGCAGGCGCGAGCGACGACGCGCAAGGCTGAAGCGAAGGCCGCCACCTCGACTTGCGCTGAAGCAACACCGGCCGTCGCATCGCAGCGCGCCCGGCGCGCCGCTGGAGCACACTCTCGGTGTCTGGGGGAGCCGATCGTGAAGCCATCGTTGGTCGCCCGCGCCGCGTTCGCGGCTGCGTTCTCAGTTCTCGTCGCGGTCGCTGTCGAGGCGCAACCGGTGACCAAGGCGCCGCCGCGGCTGCCTGCGAATCCGACCGCATCGGGGCGCATCCCGGCGGGAGTCGACACCGGCTCGCCGGCGTCGAGCGATTCCCAGCAGCTCGGCACCCCGGTGCCTCCGGCGCTCGGCGCCGAGAGCAGCGAAATGCGGGCACGCGGCGCCGCTGCGCGCGCCGCCGCGCGGCCCAAGGCGTCGACGAGCGCCCCCGACTGCGTGCGCCCTGGCGCCGTCAACGCTGCCGGCAAGGGTGCTTCGGCGGCTGCGGGAGCGAAGGCCGGCGCGACGAGCGCGAGCGCCCCGCGGGCAACGCCGGCCTGCTGAGGCGGCTCGGCGCCGGCCGCGCGCGGCTCGGTCCCGCGTTTGCTGGCCTTTGCCATGGCCGAGTCGAAGCTCGCCGTCTTCGGCGCGATCGCCGCCAACGCCGCGATCGCCGCGATGAAGTTCGTCGGCGCAGCCGCGACCGGCAGCTCGGCGATGCTCTCCGAAGGCATCCACTCGCTCGTCGACACCGGCGACGGCGTGCTCCTGCTCGTCGGCATGCGGCTCGCCGATCGCCGCGCCGACGAGCGCCATCCGTTCGGCTACGGCAAGGAGCTCTACTTCTGGAGCCTGATCGTCGCCGTCCTGATCTTCGGCGTCGGCGGCGGCGTCTCGATCTACGAAGGCATCCTGCGGCTGCTCGATCCGCGTCCGATGGAGGATGCCGGCTGGAGCTACGCGATCCTCGCCGCGGCTGCGGTGTTCGAGGGGACGAGCCTGGCGATCTCGTTGCGACAGTTCCGGAAGAGCATCGGCGACGAGCCGTTCTGGGAGTCGCTGCGCACGAGCAAGGACCCGACGCTCTACACTGTCATGGCCGAGGACAGCGCTGCGCTGCTCGGGCTCGCCGCGGCGGCGATCGGCGTCTTCGGCAGCCACACGCTCGGCATGCCGTCGATCGATGCCGGCGCATCGATCGTCATCGGCCTGCTGCTCTGCGGCGTCTCGACGCTGCTCGTCGTGCAGGCGAGGAAGCTCCTCGTCGGCGAGGCGGTCGCGAGCGACGTCGCCGAGGCGATCCGCGCGATCGCGCAGGGCGAGCCGAGCGTGCACCGCGCCGGCTGGCCGCTGACGATGTACCTCGGTCCCGACGACGTGCTGCTTGCGCTCGACGCCGAGTTCGAGGCCGGCGTTCCCGCCGAGGAGGTGTCGCGCGCCGTCAACCGCATCGAGGACGCCGTGCGCAAGCGCTTTCCGGAGATCGGCCGGATCTACATCGAGTCGCGCCGTGTCACGCCGGGCGAGGCGGGCCCCGCAGCTGCGCTCTCGTCCTGAGCGCTAGTGCTGGACGCCGACGGACGCGGTGTCGACGAGCTCGTTGAAGAGCGCGAGCGACGCCTTCCCGGAGACGGCGAACGGGTCGAGCCGCGTGCCTTCGGAGTACTTCAGCACGAGCGCCGGATTGAGCCGGTTCATGTTGACCTGGCCCATCGACCAGCTCGCGAAGCTGCGCTCGCCGATCTCCTCGTAGCTGAGCAGGGCGACGTCGCCGTGGCGCTTGTCGTGCGCGATCTGGTTGTAGAGCTTGCTGACCTGGGCGCGCCCGCCTTCGAGGACCTGCATGAAGATGCGCGCATCGGCGCAGAAGCACAGCAATCCGGTGACGCCGACCTGCGGGTTGTGCTCGCGCGAGCGCTTGAGGATCGCGGCGAGCGCGTCGGCGTCGACGCCGCTCGCGGCGCGGCTGGCATAGAGGAGGCGCACGAGCATGTCAGACCTTCTTTCTCGCCAGCAGCGACAGGAACTCGCGGCGCAGGCTGGTGTTCTTCAGGAACGCGCCGCGCATCACGCTGTTGGTCATCATCGACTCGTCGTCCTTGACGCCTCGCCAATGCATGCAGAAGTGGTCGGCCTCCATGACGATCGCGAGGCCGTCGGGCTTGACGCGCTCCTGCAGCTCCTCGGCGAGCATCGTCACCGCCTCCTCCTGGATCTGCGGACGGCTCATGATCCAGTCGCAGATGCGGACGTACTTCGACAGGCCGATCAGGTTCGAGTGCTCGTTGGGCATCAGGCCGATCCAGACCTTGCCGAGGATCGGGCAGAGGTGGTGCGAGCACGCGCTTCGCACCTTGATCGGGCCGACGATCATCAGCTCGTTGAGCCGGGTCACGTTCGGGAACTCGGTCACCGACGGCGCCGCTTCGTAGCGGCCCTTGAAGACCTCGGTCAGGAACATCTTCGCGACCCGCTTGGCGGTGTCGTTCGTGTTGTGGTCGCTCTCGGTGTCGATGACGAGCGCGCGCAGCACGCCCTGCATCTTCTCCTCGACCTCGCTGCGCAGCTCGTCGAGCTCGCCGTCCTCGATGAACTCGGCGATGTTGTCGTTGGCGTGGTAGCGGCAGTCGGCGCCGACGAGCCGCAGGCGGATCCGCTCCGAAGCCGGCATGCGCGCGAGGTCGGCTTCGCTGCGGAAGATCGGAGTGGGCTTCTCGATGGCCATGGCTGCTCGCTGGGACGCGGGACGTCAGCGTACCAAAGCGCGCCCGGCCCTCGCGGGCGAGCGGGATCGGCGGCGCGGCGGCGCGGTGCGCTGGTGCCGCGGTCCTAGACTCGTCGCGTGTCCGCCCGCGCACCGAACGCCGCGCTGCCGCTCGCGCGGCTGCTCGGCCACGCCGCCGATGCCGTCGCCGCGGTGCGCGGCGGCCGCTCGCTCACCGAAGCGCTGGCGCGCTGCCCGGGGCCGGCGCGCCCGGGAACGCAGGCGCTCGCGTTCCACGCGCTGCGCTGGCTCGGCGCCGCCGAGGTCGTGCGGCGCCTGCTCGCGCCGAAGCCGCCGCCGCCCGCGCTCGACGCGCTCGTCCTCACCGCGCTCGCGCTGCTCTGGCCTCCGGCGGGCCGCCCGTACGCCGACCACGTCCTCGTCGACGAGGCGGTCGAAGCGGCGCGGCCACGTTCGCCGCGCAGCGCCGGCTTCGTCAACGCGGTGCTGCGCCGCTTCGTCCGCGACCGCGATGCGCTCGTCGCCACGGCGCTCGCCGACCCGCTCGCGCGCTTCAACCATCCCGCGTGGTGGCTCGAACGCCTGCAGGTCGACTGGCCCGATCGCTGGCAGGCGATCGTCGCCGCGGACAACGAGCATCCGCCGCTGACGTTGCGCGTCAACGTGCGGCGGTCGACACGCGCCGAGGTCCTCGCGACGCTCGCGGCGCGCGGCATCGATGCCGTCGCCGTCGGCGACGGCGCCGCAGTGACGCTGGCGCGGCCGCTCCCGGTCGCCGAGATCCCCGGCTTCGCCGAAGGCCTCGTCTCGGTCCAGGACGCGGCGGCGCAGCGCGCCGCGCCGCTCCTGCTCGCGAGGCCGCTGGCGCCGGGTGCGCGCGTCCTCGACGCCTGCGCAGCGCCGGGCGGCAAGACCGCGCACCTGCTCGAGCTCGCCGAGCTCGACCTCGTCGCGATCGACCGCGACCGCGACCGCCTCGCCCGCGTCGACGAGACGCTTGCCCGACTCGGCCTCGCGGCGGCGACGATCGCCGCCGACGCCGCCGCTCCGGCGACATGGTGGGACGGCCGGCCGTTCGCCGCGATCCTGCTCGATGCGCCCTGCACCGCGTCGGGGATCGTGCGCCGCCATCCCGATGTCCGCTGGCTTCGCCGTCCGGGCGACCTCGCCGCGCTCGCGGCGACGCAGGCGCGCCTGCTCGATGCGCTCTGGCCGCTCCTCGCGCCCGGCGGCCGGCTGCTCTATTGCACGTGCTCGGTCTTTCGCAGCGAGGGTTCGGAGCAGATCGACGCTTTTTTGCAACGACGGAGTGACGCCGCGCTCGCTGCCGCGCCGGCTTCTCCGGGGCACCTCCTGCCGCTGCCCGACAATGAGACGACGCTGCCGGCTGGTCCGTCCCGGGCGGCCGACGGCTTCTTCTTCGCCCTGCTCGAAAAGCACCAGACCGCTTCCTGACCCGCCCGCCGATGACCCCGTTGCCGCCGCACGGCTCCCTGCGCCGGCGCAGCGTGCTACGCGCGCTGGGCGTCGCCGGGTTGCGCCTCGCCGCCCCCGCGGCGTGGCTGGCGCTGCCCCGTCGGGCCGCAGCCGCCGAGGCCGACCTGACGCATTTCGACGTCATCCGCGACGAAGAGGGCGTCTTCCTCAGCTTCACGGTCAACTTCGAGCTCGCCAAGGGGCCCGAGGAAGCGCTCGCTCGCTCCGTACCGCTCTTCTTCGTCGCCGAAGCCGAGGTCTTCCGCGACCGCTGGTACTGGCGCGACCGCCGCATCTCGCATCCGACGCGGGTGTGGAAGATCGTCTACCAGCCGCTGACGTCGACCTACCGCGTGACGACGATGGGCGGCCTCGGCCAGACGTATCCGACGCGCGAGGAGGCGCTGCTCTCGCTCAGCCGCGCCACCCGCTGGAAGATCGCCGAGGCCAACCAGATCGACGACGGACGCCACTACGTCGAGTTCAACTACCGGCTCGACGTCACACTGCTGCCCAGGCCGATGCAGATCGGCATCGCCGGGCAGCCCGACTGGCAGCTGCAGGTCAAGCGCACGCAGCGCATCCCGTGAGCCACGATCCCGAACTCCAGGCGGCCGACGCGTCGTCCGCGGTCCTGCGCCGCAGCCGCTGGGCGTGGGTCGTCTCGACCATCGCGGCGCTCGGCGCCGGTCTCGTCCTCGTCTTCCTGCTCGGCGTCGCGACCAACAACCCGTCGCTCTACGAGCGCCACTACGTCTGGCTGTTCTGGGTCAACGTCGCGCTCGCGGGGACGCTGGTCGCGGTCATCGTCGCCGCCGCCGTCCGCATGCTCTGGCGCGTCGCGCGCGGCCGCTTCGGCAGCCGCCTGCTGCTCAAGCTCGCGGCGATCTTCGCGCTCGTCGGCATCCTGCCCGGCGTGCTGATCTACGCGGTCAGCTACCAGTTCGTGTCGCGCTCGATCGAGAGCTGGTTCGACGTCAAGGTCGAGGGCGCGCTCGCCGCCGGCCTCAACCTCGGCCGCGGCACGATCGACACGATCGTCGCCGACCTCGGCGCGAAGACGCGCCTCGCCGCCGAGCGCATCGGCGAGAGCGCGCTCTCGGGCGAGCCGCTCGCGCTCGAGCGGCTGAGGGAGCAGCTCTCGGCCAAGGAGGTCTCGATCGTCGGCAGCTCGGGCCAGACGCTGCTCGCGACGGCGAGCGCGAGCGCCGCGCTGATGCCCGAGCGGATTCCGCTGCAGACGCTGCGCCAGGCGCGCACGCAGCGCGTCGTCAGCCAGGCCGAAGGACTCGAGGAGGATGCGGCGACGGCGGCGGCGAACGCGCGCGTGCGCGCAGTCGCGCTGATCCCGAGCAGCAACTTCGCGCTCGGCGAGCAGGAGCGCTTCCTCGTCGTCACGCAGCCGATCGCGCCGGCGCTCGCCGCCAACGCGGTCGCGGTGACGACCGCGTACGGCGAGTACCAGCAGCGCGCGCTCGCGCGCTCGGGGCTGCGCAAGATGTACATCGGGACGCTGACGCTCGCGCTCGTGCTCGCCGTGTTCGGCGCGCTGCTGCTCGCGATCGCGCTCAGCAACCAGCTCGCGCAGCCGCTGCTGCTGCTCGCCGAGGGCGTCGCCCAGGTCGCGCGCGGCGACTTCAGCTCGAAGGCGGTGTTCCGCTCGCACGACGAGCTCGGCGGGCTGACGCGGTCGTTCGCCGAGATGACCGAGCAGCTCTCCGAAGCGCGCGAGCTCGTGCATCGCAGCGTCACCCAGGTCGAAGGCGCGCGCGCGAACCTGCAGACGATCCTCGACAACCTCACCGCCGGCGTCATCGTCTTCGACCGCAACGGGGCGATCGACACCGTCAACCCGGGCGCAACGCGCATCCTGCGCCTGCCGTTGTCGGCGTACCGCGGTCGCAGGCTCGACGAGGTCGCCGGCCTCGGCGCGTTCGGCCAGGCGGTGTGGCAGCGCTTCGAGCTGCACGCGGCGAGCCCCGAGGCCGGCGAGCGCGACCACTGGCAGGACTCGTTCGAGCTGCAGCTCGCCGGGCCGCCGAACCGCGAGCGCGACTCGATCACGCTGCTCGTTCGCGGCGCGGCGATGCCGCAGGGCGCGCGGCTGATGGTCTTCGACGACATCACCGAGCTCGTCTCGGCGCAGCGCGTCGAGGCGTGGAGCGAGGTCGCGCGCCGGCTCGCGCACGAGATCAAGAACCCGCTGACGCCGATCCAGCTGTCGGCCGAGCGGCTGCAGCTCAAGCTCGGCGCCAAGCTCGAGGGCGCCGAGCGGACGATGCTCGAGCGCTCGGTCTCGACGATCGTCAGCCAGGTGCAGGCGATGAAGGCGCTGGTCAACGAGTTTCGCGACTACGCACGCCTGCCGGCGTCGGCGTTCGACGCGATCGATGTCAATGCGCTCGTCGTCGAGGTGCTCGGGCTCTACGGCGGTGCGCAGGAAGCGGGGCGGCTGCACGCCGAGCTCGCACCGGGGCTGCCCGAGATCGTCGGCGACGGCCCGCAGCTGCGCCAGGTCATCCACAACCTCGTCCAGAACGCGCTCGATGCCGTCGCCGAGCAGCAGGACGGCCGCGTCCTCGTCGCCACCGAGGCGGCGCGCAACGAAGCCGGGCAGGTGCGCGCGGTGCGCCTCGTCGTCGTCGACAACGGCCCCGGCTTTCCGGAGAAGGTCCTCAAGCGCGCCTTCGAGCCGTACGTCACGACCAAGAAGAAGGGCACCGGTCTCGGCCTCGCCGTCGTGAAGAAGATCGCCGACGAGCACGGCGCGCGCATCCGCATCGCCAATCTCGGCGGCGCCGCGGCCGTCGAGGGCGACGCCGCCTCCGCCGCCGTGCGCGGAGCGCAAGTTTCGCTATCATTTTCCAAACTCGCCGCGGCCGTTCGCGTCGGCGCGGACGAGCCGGTCGCTGCGTCGAGGGCGCATTAGGGTTTCATGGCCACCATTCTTGTCGTCGACGACGAACTGGGGATCCGGGCGCTGCTGTCGGAGATCCTCGCCGACGAGGGCCACACGATCGAGCTGGCGGAGAACGCGGCGCAGGCGCGCGCGTGTCGCGAGCGCATCCGCCCCGACCTCGTGCTGCTCGACATCTGGATGCCCGACGTCGACGGCATCACGCTGCTGAAGGAATGGGCGTCGACCGCGCAGCTGACGATGCCGGTGATCATGATGAGCGGCCACGGCACGATCGACACCGCGGTCGAGGCGACCAAGTACGGCGCGATGGCGTTCCTCGAAAAGCCGATCACGCTGCAAAAGCTCCTGCGCGCCGTCGAGCAGGGCCTCGCCAAGCCCGCGGCACGCCCCGCGGTCGCGGCCCACCACAACGCCGCGAACGACAGCGTCGGGCTGACGGTCGAAGCGGCGATGACCGGCGGCACGATGCAGCCGCTCGCGCCAGTGCTGCTCGGCCCGCAGCCCGAGCAGAGCTTCGACCTCGACCGGCCGCTGCGCGAGGCCCGCGACGCATTCGAGAAGAGCTACTTCGAGTTCCACCTCGCGCAGGAAAACGGCAGCATGACGCGCGTCGCCGAGAAGACCGGGCTCGAGCGCACGCACCTGTACCGCAAGCTCAAGCAGCTCGGCGTCGACCTCTCGCGCAACAAGCGCAGTGCGATCTGACGCCGCGCGGCCGGCCTCAGCCGCTGCCTTCGACGGCGTGGCGGACGTCCTGCCCGAACGCGAC
>DASSRF010000169.1:0-4676 GCA_035701945.1 Caldimonas sp.
CTGCGGCTTCATGTCGATGCCGCCGAAGACGACGGCGACGCGCAGCTTCGAGTGCGCCGCGTATCCCTTGATGTTGTCGGCGACCTGGTCGGCGAGCTCGCGCGTCGGCGCGATGACCAGCGCGCGCACCGGGTGGCGCGCCGGCGACATGCTCGAGTTCTCGTGCGGCAGCATCTTGTGCAGGAGCGGCAGCGAGAACGCAGCGGTCTTGCCGGTGCCCGTCTGCGCTGCGCCCATGACGTCGCGGCCGGCGAGGACGATCGGGATCGCCTTGGCCTGGATCGGCGTCATCGTCGTGTAGCCCTGGGCGGCGACGGCGCTCTGCAGGACCGGCGCGAGGCCGACCGACGAGAACTGGAGGGAAGCGGGACCGGCTGCGCTGCCGGAAGCGGCGGGCGAGACCGGCTCGCCCGCGGGCGCGCCTGGCGCGCCGATCGGTGCATTCATGACGCAATTATCGCGCCTGCGCTCCAGCGACGCCGGCGCAAGGGCTCCCGCGATTCGCGGCGAATGGCACGGATACACTCGCGCGTTCACCTTTTGAACGAGCGTCCCACGCGCGGCTTCCATGATCCTGGTCACCGGCGGCGCCGGCTTCATCGGCTCGAATTTCGTCCTCGACTGGCTGGCGCAGAGCGACGAAGCGGTCGTCAACCTCGACAAGCTGACCTACGCCGGCAACACCGAGAACCTGCGCTCGCTCGCCGGCGACGCGCGCCACGTCTTCGTCCACGGCGACATCTGCGACCGCGCGCTCGTCGAGCGGCTGCTCGCGACGCACCGGCCGCGCGCGATCGTCCACTTCGCCGCCGAGAGCCACGTCGATCGCAGCATCCACGGCCCCGCAGACTTCATGCGCACCAACGTCGACGGCACGTTCACGCTGCTCGAGGCGGCGCGCAGCCACTGGACCTCGCTCGATGCCGACGCGAAGGCGGCGTTCCGCTTCCTCCACGTCTCGACCGACGAGGTCTACGGCAGCCTCTCGCCCGAGGACCCGCCGTTTCGCGAGACCGACGCCTACGAGCCGAACAGCCCCTACTCGGCGAGCAAGGCGGCGAGCGACCACCTCGTGCGCGCCTGGCACCACACCTTCGGGCTGCCGGTGCTGACGACCAACTGCAGCAACAACTACGGCCCGTTCCATTTCCCCGAGAAGCTGATCCCGCTGATGATCGTCAACGCGCTCGCCGGCAAGCCCCTGCCGGTCTACGGCGACGGCCGCCAGGTGCGCGACTGGCTCTACGTCAAGGACCACTGCAGCGCGATCCGCGAAGTGCTCGCGCGCGGTCGCGTCGGCGAGACGTACAACGTCGGCGGCTGGAACGAGCAGCCGAACATCGAGATCGTCCACGCCGTCTGCACGCTGCTCGACGAGCTGCGCCCCGATCCCGCGGGGTCGCGCGCGCGCCTGATCACGCACGTCGCCGACCGTCCGGGCCACGACCGCCGCTACGCGATCGACGCCTCGAAGATCGAGCGCGAGCTCGGCTGGCGTCCGGCGGAGACGTTCGCGACCGGGCTGCGCAAGACCGTGCGCTGGTACCTGGAGCACGCCGACTGGGTCGAGCGCGTCCAGACCGGCGCGTACCGGGCGTGGCTGTCGACCAACTACGGGCAGCGCGCGCCTTGAAGATCGCCCTCCTCGGCAAGGACGGCCAGGTCGGCTGGGAGCTGCAGCGCGCGCTCGCGCCGCTCGGCGACGTCGTCGCTTGGGGCCGCGGTGACGGCGACCTCCGTGACCCCGATGCGCTCACCGCCAGCGTTCGCGCAGCCGCGCCGCAGTGGATCGTCAACGCCGCCGCGTACACGGCAGTCGATCGCGCCGAGACGGAGCCGGAGCTCGCGAAGCTCGTCAACGCGACCGCGGTCGGCGCGCTCGCGCGCGTTGCCCATGCCAGCGACGCCTGGCTCGTCCACTTCAGCAGCGACTACGTCTTCGACGGCAGCGGCACGAAGCCCTGGCGCGAGGACGACCCGACCGCGCCGCTCGGCGCCTACGGGCGCAGCAAGCTCGAAGGCGAAGAGCTCGTCCGCGCGAGCGGCTGCCGGCACCTGATCCTGCGCACGAGCTGGGTCTACGCCGCGCGCGGGTCGAACTTCGTCCGCACCATGCTCAGGCTCGCACGCGAGCGCGAGGCGCTCCGCGTCGTCGTCGACCAGATCGGCGCGCCGACCGGCGCCGAGCTGATCGCCGACGTCACCGCGCACGCGATCCGGCACGCGACGTTGCGGCCCGATGTGGCCGGCACCTACCACGTCGCCGCCGGCGGCGAAGCGAGCTGGAACGCCGTCGCGCGCCGCGCGATCGCGCGCGCCCGCGAGCGCGGCGCGCCGGTGCGTGTCGCCGAGGGCGCGATCGAGGCGATCCCGACCGCCGCGTATCCTCTGCCCGCGCGACGACCGTTGAACTCGCGCCTCGACACCACCAAGCTTCGCACCGCGTTCGCGCTGACGCTGCCGCCGTGGCAGGCCGGGGTCGACCGCGTCGTCGACGAGCTGACCGCAAGGAGCCCTGAGTGAGCAGCGCCACCCGCAAGGGAATCATCCTCGCCGGCGGATCGGGGACGCGCCTGCACCCGGCGACGCTCGCGCTCAGCAAGCAGCTGCTGCCGGTCTACGACAAGCCGATGGTCTACTACCCGCTCAGCACGCTGATGCTGGCGGGGATCCGCGACATCCTCCTCATCAGCACGCCGCAGGACGTGCCGCGCTTCGAGGCGCTGCTCGGCGACGGCTCGCAGTGGGGCGTCTCGATCTCGTACTGCGTGCAGCCGAGCCCCGACGGGCTCGCGCAGGCGTTCATCCTCGGCAGGAGCTTCGTCGGCGGCGCGCCGAGCGCGCTCGTCCTCGGCGACAACATCTTCTACGGCCACGACCTGCAGCGGATGCTCGAGACCGCATCGCGACGCGCGACGGGCGCGTCGGTCTTCGCGTACCACGTCAACGATCCCGAGCGCTACGGCGTCGTCGCCTTCGACGAGCAGCGCCGGGCGCTCAGCATCGAGGAAAAGCCGAAGGCGCCGAAAAGCAGCTACGCGGTCACCGGCCTCTACTTCTACGACGCCGACGTCTGCGACATCGCCGCGTCGATCAAGCCCTCCGCGCGCGGCGAGCTCGAGATCACCGACGTCAACGCGCGCTATCTCGACCGCGGCGACCTCACCGTCGAGCTGCTCGGTCGCGGCTACGCGTGGCTCGACACCGGCACCCACGACAGCCTGCTCGAGGCGGGCCAGTTCATCGCGACGCTCGAGAAGCGCCAGGGGCTCAAGGTCGCGTGCCCGGAGGAGGTCGCGTTCCGCGCCGGCTGGATCAGCCGCGACGCGCTCTGCGCGATGGCGCAGCCGATGGTCAAGAGCGGCTACGGGCGCTATCTTCTCCAGGTCGCGGACAGCCGGGTGTTCTGATGCACATCACGCCAACCGCGCTGCCCGGCGTGCTGATCCTCGCGCCCAGGGTGTTCGCGGATTCGCGCGGCTTCTTCCTCGAGAGCTTCAACGAGCGCCGCTTCGCCGAGGCGATCGGCGAGCCGGTCCGCTTCGTCCAGGACAACCACTCGCGCTCTGCGCGCGGCGTGCTGCGCGGGCTGCACCTGCAACAGCCGCCGCACGCGCAGGGCAAGCTCGTCCGCGTCTCGCAGGGCCGCATCTTCGACGTCGCCGTCGACGTCGACCCGGCGAGCGCGACGTACAAGCGCTGGGTCGGGATCGAGATCGACGACGTCGACCACCGCCAGGTCTGGATCCCGGCGCGCTACGCGCACGGCTTTCTCGTCCTCAGCGACGGCGCCGACCTGCAATACAAGACGACCGACTACTACGCGCCCGCGGCGGAGATCGCGATCCGCTGGGACGACCCGGAGCTGGCGATCGACTGGCCGCCGCTCGACATCCCGTACGTCCTCTCGGACAAGGACCGCGCGGCGCCGACCCTCGCCGACGCGGCGCACGGCCGCTCGGCGTGAACACGCCCTAGAACGCCAACAACTGCCGCCGTTCGGTGGCTCCGGACCCCCCGGCGGAGCCTGTACACTGCCGCGTTCAGTCGTTGAACACACCGGCCCGTGCACCCTGAAGCTCCCACCGCTGCCGACGAGGACGCCGCCGTCGCCCTGCTCCGCCTCCTCGAGGAGCACCCGGAGTACTCGCAGCGCCAGCTCGCGCGCGAGCTCGGTGTCAGCCTCGGCAAGACGCACTACATGCTGAAGGCGCTGCTCGCCAAGGGCTGGGTCAAGGCGCAGAACTTCCAGCGCAGCGACCGCAAGCTCGGCTACCTCTACGTGCTGACGCCGGCGGGGATCCGCCACCGGCTGCAGCTGACGCAGGCGTTCCTCGCCCGCAAGGAGCGCGAGTACGTCGCGCTCAAGTCGCAGATCTCGGCGCTGCGCAAGGATCTCGCCGACCAGGGGCGGTCGCAGCCGTGAGCCAGGCGCAGCGGCTCGTCGTCGCTCCGGTCGTCCTCGCCGGGGGCAGCGGCACGCGCCTGTGGCCGCTCAGCCGGTCGCTGCATCCCAAGCAGTACCTCTCGCTCGGCGTCGGAAAGGCGAAGGAAACGCTCTTCCAGCAGGCAGTGCGCCGCGTCGCCGGCCTGGCCGATGCGACGATCGACGTGCAGCCGCCTTGCGTGGTCGCCAACGAGGAGCACCGCTTCACCGTCGTCGAGCAGCTGCGCGA
>DASSRF010000170.1:0-19320 GCA_035701945.1 Caldimonas sp.
GCACAGCCAGTCGCCGTTCATCCACGCGGCGTTCGCGGCGCAGACCGGCGAGCGCGACGCCGGCGTTGCGCTCGATGTCGCGCACCAGGCCGGCGCCGACGGTGTTGTCGCCGTGGCAGCCGTCGGCGTCGAATCGCAGCGTGTTGCACGCGCCGGCCAGGCGCGCGCGTGCGCTGTGGCGGTCGGCGAGCGCCCAGGCCTCGAACTTGAACGGCATCGTGACGTTGCAGCCGCTGCCGCCGCCGGCGGCGAACGCGCGCACGGTCGCGGCGAACGCGTCGAGCGGGCAAAGCAGCCGCTCGTAGACGATGCGCTCGGCGGTCTGCGCCGCGAACGCCGCGTGGATGAACGGCGACTGGCTGTGCGCGACGGGGTTGCCGCAGACGACGTAGCGGCTCTCGGTCGCAGCCATCAGCGCCCGGTGAGCGTCGCCTCGAGGCCCTCCTCGCGCGAGAAGCGAAAGCGCGAGGGGATCGCGAGCTGGTCGGCCTGGCGCTTCATCGCGGTCGTGAAGCGCCCGTACGGAGCGGCGGCGTGGACGATCGCGACGGCGCGCCGGTCGAGCACCTTGTTGCCCGAGCCGCGCACGACCTCGGTGTCGACGACGCGGCCTTCGGAATCGACGGTGATCACCATGGTCAGCTCGCCGTACAGCTTTCGGCCCTGGTTCTCGGGGAAGTTGCGCGTGCCGCGGTCCTCGATCTTGCGCCGCAGCTTGTCGTAGTAGACCGCGTAGACCTCCTCGCGCGTCGCCGGGCTGATGTAGCGCTTCTTCGGCCGCGCATTCTCCTCGTTGATGCGCTTCTCGATCTCGGCGAGCATCTCGATCAGCTGGCGGCGGCGGTCCTCCTGCTCGCGCTCCTCGGGAGTGCCCTGGTCGCGCAGCGGGTCGGTCGGCGGCAGCAGCGCGAGCTCGCGACGCACGATCGCGAGCAGCTGCTGTTGCGACTGCTGCAGCTGCTCGATCTGCTTCTTCGCGTCTTCGTGGGCGTCGCCGACCTCGGTCAGCGCCGACAGCGGCAGCGGCGAGGTCGCGCGGCCGGCAGCCGCGTCGCCGCCGCCGGCGAGGCTCGACTGCGCTATCGCCTGTGCCTTCTCGGGAGCTTCGCTCGAGCGCGAGTTGACGAGGATGACGTCGAGCGGCGAGTCCTCGAACATGCGGTTGAAGCCCTCGGGGTCGACGAAGCGCACCCCGAGCAGGGCGCCGTGGACGGCGAGCGACACGCCGAGCGCGACGTGCAGCGTGGTGATCTTCTTCGGCAGCGCGAGCTTCACGCGGGTGCGGCGACGGCCGGGTCGGCCTCGATGGCAGCGTCGGGCGCAGCCACGTCGACGGCGATCGCGAGCGGCCCGGCGCTCGGCTCGTCGTCTTCTTCTTCGCCGGCCTGCGCCGGCGCTGGCGACTCGATGCGGCCGACGACCGAAGCCGCGAGGTCGAGCGTCAGCAGGTCGATCGCGCCGACACGCACGCGCACCGCGGTGCCGCGCGCGAGCGCTTCGCTGCCGACCGCGCGAAAGACGAGCGGCAGCGCGTCGGCGCGCACGAGGCCGTCCTTCAGCACCGTCGCCGCGAGCTCGCCGACGTCGTTCTGCTGCAGCCAGCGCAGCGACCAGTAGCGCTCGATCTGCGCCTGGAACGCGTTGTACGCGGCGTACGACGCGTCGAAGTCGGCGATCGCCGAGAGCAGCTCGGTGTCCTTGCGCTTGAACGGCGCGACCAGCGCTGCGGTGCGGCCGTGGCGCGCGCAGGCGACGATCTGCCACTGGTTCACGAGGTCGACGTAGCGGCGCAGCGGCGACGTCGACCACGCGTACTGGGCGACGCCGATGCCGGCGTGCGGCGCCGGCTGCGTTCCCATGCGCACCTTGACGCCGGGCGCGAGGCTCGCCTGGCTGCGGTAGATCGCCGGCACTCCGCACTGCGCGAGCCAGCCGCCCCAGGTGCTGTTGGCGAGGATCATCGCCTCGGCGACGATCAGGTCGAGCGGCGAGCCGCGCTTTCTCGCGACGATCTCGACGCGCTCGTCGCCGGTGATCGGCTTGTCGTCATCGCGGTCGATCCGAAACGTGTAGTCGGCGCGGCCGAAGCTTTCGGGCTTGCCGCGGACGCGCTCGCGCTCGTGCTTGAGCGAGCGCGCGAGCGCGTGCAGGAACGTCAGCTCGGCGGCGAACGGCAGCGACGCCGGCAACCCGGCGGCGATCGCGTCGTCGTCGATCTGCGCTTCGAGGAGATCGTGGCGCAGGTTGGCGGCGATCCGCACGCGCTCGAGCCGCGTCTCGCTCGCGAGCGTCGCCAACGTCGTCTCGTCGACGGTGACGTAGAGCGAGACGACCGCGGCGTCGCGGCCCTCGGCGAGGGTGAAGGCGTCGACGACGGCGTCGGGAAGCATCGTCAGCTTGTGGCCGGGGATGTAGACGGTCGAGAGCCGGTCGCGCGCGATCTGGCCGACCGGCGACGACGGCGCGAACGCGAGCGCCGGCGCCGCGATGTGGATGCCGACCGTGGCGCGGCCGCTGCCGAGGCCCTGCACCGAGATCGCGTCGTCGATCTCGGTCGTCGCCGAGTCGTCGATCGAGAACGCCTCGGCGGGCGCGACCGCGAGGTCGGCGGGCGCTGCGGGCACCGCGGCGTCGGCGAAGCCGATGCCGCGCGGGAACTCCTCGAACAGGAACCGGCGCCAGTGGAACTCGTACGGCGACTCGATCGCTCCCGCTGCCTGCAAGAGGTCGAGCGGCGATCGCCCGGAGCGGCGCGACGCCTCGACCACGGCCTTGTACTCGACGCCGTTCTTGTCGGGCTTGAAGAGGATGCGGTAGATCTGCTCGCGCACCGGCTGCGGGCAGTCGCCGGCGACGAGCTGATCGGCCCAGGCGTCGACCTGCGCCGCGAGCTGGCGCTTGCGCTCGATGCCGAGGAGCGCCGCCTTGACGATCTCGGCCGGCGCCTTCTTGAAGCGTCCCTTGCCGAGGCGGCGGAAGTAGTGCGGTGCCGAGAACAGGCGAACGAGCGCCGCCGCTTCCTGCACCGCGCCCGCGCTCGCGCCGAAGTAGTCGCGAGCGAGCTCGGCGAACGCGAAGTCGCCTTCGGGAGCGAACTCCCATGCGAGGTCGAGGTCGATCTCGGCGGCGAGCGCCTCGGCGTCGCCGAGCAGCGCCTCGGGCTGCGGCTCGGCGAAGCGGAGCAGCACGTTGGCCGCCTTGACCTTGACACGCTTGCCCGACGCGAGCTCGACCTGGAGCGACGTCTCGGTCTCGCTCATCACGCGGCCGGCGTGGAACCTGCCGCCATCCTCGTACAGCGCATGCATGGGGCGCCGATTGTCGCCTGAGGGCCTTGCCCGACGCTCCTGCGGGACACCGCGGCCTGCGCACTAATTGCGCTAGTAGGTGCGGCCGCTCCGGTAGCGCCCCGAGGTCCGCGGCGACAGCGCCGTGCTCCTGCCGATCGCGGCGAAGCTGCCGGCGGCGTGGGCGTGGCAGATCGCGAGCCCGAGCGCGTCGGCCGCGTCGGGGCCCGGCGGCGCCGGCAGCGCGAGCAGGCGCATCACCATCTGTTGCACCTGTTCCTTTCTCGCCTGGCCGTGGCCGACGATCGCGCGCTTCATCTGCAGCGCGGTGTACTCGGCGACCTCGAGCTCGCCGGCGACGAGCGCCGAGAGCGCGGCGCCGCGCGCCTGGCCGAGCAGCAAGGTGGCCTGCGGATTGACGTTGACGAAGACGATCTCGACCGAAGCGCACGTCGGCGTGTAGCGCGCCGCGATCTCGCGCACGCCGTCGAAGATGACCTTCAGCCGCCCGGGAAGGTCGGCGAGCGCGACCGCGCCGGTGCGGATCGTTCCGCTCGCGACGTAGTCGAGGCGGCCGCGGTCGCAGTCGACGACGCCGAAGCCCGTCGTGCGGAGGCCGGGATCGATGCCGAGAACGCGCATGCCGCCATTGGAACCGATCGCGGGCGCCGCGCCGCGCGCAACGTCGGGTCAGATGCCGAAATAGCCGCGCACCGCGTGGAAGAAGACGGGTGCCGCGAAGCACAGCGGCGCGAGCCGGTCGAGCAGCCCGACCGCGCCCGTCACCGACGGCGTGCCCGTCGCGGTGCGAACGCCCGCGTCGCGCTTCAGCGCCTGCATGACGAACTGGCCGAGCATGCCTGCCGCGCCCGCGATCGCGCCCATCGCGATCGCGGCGAGCGGCGCGAACGGCGTGATCCAGTCGAGCAACAGCCCGACGAGCGCGGCGGCGCCGACGCCGACGCCGAACGCGGGCCACGAGAACGAGCGGCTGATCGCGCGCGCGACCGGACGCCTGCGCAGCCGCCGCGACGCGATCTCCTCGCCGACCTGCGCAGCGACGACGACGAAGACGAGGAAGAAGACGAGGAACGCGCCCCGCTCGCGGTAGCGCGGCAGGTCGAGGAGCAGCAGCGCCGGCGCGTGGCTGAGGCCGTACACGGTGACCGTGACGCCCCACTGGATCTTCGCGGTCCGCTCGAGGAAGCGGAACGGATCGTTGGCGAGCGCGCTGATGACCGGAATCGCGAAGAAGACGTAGACCGGGATGAAGACGGTGAACGCGTTGATGAGGCGCATGCCGACGAGCACGTACTGCAGCGGCAGGACGACGAAGAAGGCGAGCAGGAGGCTGCGGTGGTCGGCGCGCCGCGTGTGGGTGAGCGAGACGAGCTCGCGCAGCGTCAGGAACGAGACGAACCCGAACAGCAGCGTCGAGCCGATCGGCCCGGAGACCCACGCGATCCAGAACACGACCGCTGCGATCCAGAGCGCGCGCAGCTCGCGCGCGAAGCGCTCGCGCACCGCCGCCTGCTCGGGAGCGACGTCGCGCAGCGACTTGCCGAACGCGACGAGGGTGACGATGCCGAGCAGGCCGAAGAGGACGACGAAGAGCAGCCCGACCTGCTGGCTGACGCTCAAAGCGCGAAGCGCGTTCATCGTGCCTTCGCGCGCAGCCGGCCCATCACGCGACCTCGCGCAACGCGATCACCGCGGCGCGCGCGCGGTCGAGGAACGCTCGCCGCTCCTCGCCGGGCGCGAGCGCGATCGGCGGGCCGAAGACGACGGTGCACAGGATCGGCACCGGAACGACCTCGCCCTTGGGCATCACGCGCTGCACGTTGTCGATCCATGCCGGCACGAGCGGCACTGCGGGAAATGCCTGCGCGAGCGCGTAGAGCCCCGACTTGAACGGCGCCGGATCGGCGGCGTTGCCGCGCGTGCCCTCGGGGAAGATGACGAGCGAATCGCCGTGGCGAAGCGCCTCCATCAGCGGCTCGAGCGGGTCCTCGTCGGCGGCGGCGCCGTCGCTGCCGCGCTGCCGCGTCACGTAGACCGCGTTGAAGACCTCGCGCGTCAGCCAGTGCTTGAACGGCGTCTTCGTCCAGTAGTCGCGCGCCGCGATCGGCCGCGTCGCCGCGCGCAGGTCGTGCGGCAGCGCCGCCCAGATCAGCACCCAGTCGAAGTGGCTCTGGTGGTTGGCGAAGTAGATGCGCTGCTCGGCCTTCGGCGTCGAGCCGTGCCAGTGGCCCTGCGCGCCGGTGATGAGGCGGGCGATGAACGCCAGCCCCAGACCCGCCGCTTCGGGAAGCGTCATCGCGACGGCGGCACGGTCGGCGCCTTCAGTGGCGGAAGTGGCGGACGCCGGTGAAGACCATCGCGATGCCGCGCTCGTCGGCAGCTGCGATCACCTGGTCGTCGCGCATCGAGCCGCCCGGCTGGATCACGCACGCGGCGCCGGCATCGACGACGACGTCGAGGCCGTCGCGAAACGGGAAGAACGCGTCGCTCGCGACTGCCGAGCCGGCGAGCGAAAGACCCGCGGCCTCGGCCTTGATCGACGCGATCTTCGCCGAGTCGATCCGGCTCATCTGGCCCGCGCCGACGCCGAGCGTCGTTCCGGAGGCAGCGAAAACGATCGCGTTGCTCTTGACATAGCGCGCGACCTGCCACGCGAACAGGAGGTCGCGCGTCTGCTCGCGTGTCGGCGCCTTCCTGGTGACCACCTTGAGGTCCGACTCGACGACGTCGCGGTTGTCGGCGGTCTGGATCAGGAGCCCCGAGCCGACGCGCCTGACGTCGTGGGCGTTGCGCCCGGCGCCCGGGCCGGGCAGCGCGATCTCGAGGACGCGGGTGTTCGCCTTCGCGGCGAAGACGGCGAGCGCGTCGGCGCTGTACGACGGCGCGATCAGCACCTCGACGAACTGCTTCGCGACGAGCTCGGCGGCGGCGCGGTCGACGGCGACGTTGAAGGCGATGATGCCGCCGAACGCCGACGTCGGATCGGTCCTGAACGCGTTCGCGTACGCGCCCGCCGCATCGCCCGCGACTGCGACGCCGCACGGGTTGGCGTGCTTGACGATGACGCACGCCGGCGCGGCGAACGATTTCACGCACTCCCACGCGGCGTCGGCGTCGGCGATGTTGTTGTACGAGAGTTCCTTTCCCTGCAGCTGCTTCGCGGTCACGAGCGAGCCCGCCAATGGCGCGAGGTCGCGGTAGAACGCGGCGCGCTGGTGCGGGTTCTCGCCGTAGCGCAGGTCCTGCAGCTTGACGAAGCGGCCGTTCGCCTGCGTCGGAAACTCGCGACGCTCGGGGACGCCGTCGCTCGGCCCCGCGAGCGACGACAGGTAGTCGCTGATCGCGCCGTCGTACTGCGCGATGCGGTCGAACGCGGCGACCGCGAGCGCGAATCGCGTCGCTTCCGAGACCGCGCCGTGCTGCCTCAGCTCGGCGACGACTTCCGCGTACTGCGCCGGGTCGGTGAGGACGGCGACGTCCTTCCAGTTCTTCGCTGCCGAGCGGACCATCGCCGGGCCGCCGATGTCGATGTTCTCGATCGCGTCGGCGAGCGTGCAGCCGGCGCGCGCGACGGTCGCCTCGAACGGATAGAGGTTGACGACGAGGAGGTCGATCGTGGCGATGCCGTGCTGCTCGAGCGCCGCCATGTGAAGCGCGTCGTCGCGGCGCGCGAGCAGGCCGCCGTGGATCTTCGGATGCAGCGTCTTGACGCGGCCGTCGAGCATCTCCGGGAAGCCGGTGTGCGCCGCGACCTCGGTGACCGCGACCCCCGCGTCGACGAGCAGCTTCGCGGTGCCGCCGGTCGACAGCAGGCGAACGCCGAGCGCGGCGAGCTCGCGCGCCAGCTCGACGATGCCTGTCTTGTCCGAGACCGAGATCAGTGCGTGCATCGCGACCCTCCGGCGCGCCGGCGCGCGCTGCTTGCCCCCACGACGCTGCGCGTCGGCCCCCCGCGGGGGCGCGATCGCCTTGGCAGCGGCCCGGCGGCGATCACTTGATGAGCTTGTGCTCGAGGAGCTTGCGGCGCAGCGTGTTGCGGTTGATGCCGAGCCATTCGGCGGCGCGGCTCTGGTTGCCGCCCGCCTCCTTCATCACCACCTCGAACAGCGGCCGCTCGACGACGCGGATGATCATCTCGTGCATCGCCGTCGGCTCGACGCCGCGAAGGTCGCGGAAGTAGTTCTCGAGGCTTTCCCGAACGCACTCCTCGATGTGCTTCTTGTTGCTGTTCGGCATGCGCTCTCGCTTCAGTGGACGGTGGGCGTCGCGCACCCGGGCGCGTCGCAGGCGGGCATCAGCGGCATCGCGTCGGCGAGGCGGTCGAACCAGGCACCGACGGCGCGTGCCTGCGCATCGCACGACTCGATCGCGTTCATCTCGGCGCGGAACTCGTCGCCTCCGGGCAGGCCGCGCAACGTCCAGCCGATGTGCTTGCGCGCGCTGCGCACGCCGGCGAACTCGCCGTACAGGCCGTAGTGGTCGGCCAGGTGCTCGAGCAGCCAGTCCTTGACGTCGGCGACGCGCGGCGGCGGCGCGGAACCGCCGGTTTCGAGGTGGTGCGCGATCTCGCCGAACAGCCACGGCCGGCCCTGCGCGGCGCGACCGATCATGATCGCGTCGGCGCCGGTCGATTCGAGCACGGCGCGCGCCTTGGCCGGCGAGTCGATGTCACCGTTGGCGACGACGGGGATCGCGACCGCGCGCTTGACCGCGGCGATCGTCTCGTACTCGGCCTCGCCCTTGTAGCCCTGCTCGCGCGTGCGCCCGTGCACCGCGACCATCGCGACGCCGGCGGCCTCCGCGGCGCGCGCGATGCGGACGGCGTTCTTCTCGCTCGCGCACCAGCCGGTGCGCATCTTCAGCGTCACCGGGACGTCGTGCGGCGCGCATTGGGCGACGACCGCCTCGACGATCGCGAGCGCGAGCGGCTCGTCCTTCATCAGCGCCGAGCCGGCCCACTGGTTGCACACCTTCTTGGCCGGGCAGCCCATGTTGATGTCGATGATCTGGGCGCCGCGCGCGACGTTGTACGCGGCCGCCTCGGCCATCATCGCGGCGTCGGTGCCTGCGATCTGCACCGCGATCGGCGCCGCCTCGCCGTCGTGGTCGGCACGGCGGCTCGTCTTCAGCGTCGACCAGAGGTCCTTGCGCGACGTCACCATCTCGCTCACCGCGTAGCCGGCGCCGAGCCGCTTGCACAGCTTTCGGAACGGGCGATCGGTGACCCCCGCCATCGGCGCGGCGAAAAGGCGATTCGCCAGCGTGATGTGGCCGATGCGCATGGGCGGGCGGGGCGGGGTGCTGAAAAGCGGAGCGGCAGTATAGCGGCGCGCCATCGGCGTCCGGTTGATGCCGGTCACTGCGTTCTCGGATTCGATAATCAGAACGATGGATGCGTGGATCGACTGGCTGATCGCCGCGATGTCGCTGCCGCAGGTCGGCCTATCGACGGTCTTCTTCATCGCCTTCATCGCCTCGACGCTGGTGCCGCTCGGCTCCGAGCCGGCGGTGTTCGCGCTCGTCAAGCTCAACCCGGGGATGTTCTGGCCGGCGATCGGCGCCGCGACGGGCGGCGCGACGCTCGGCGGCGTCGTCACCTGGTGGATGGGCTACGGCGCCGAGCGCGCGTACGAGCACTGGACGCACAAGGCGCCGAACGTGCGCGCGCTGCGCTGGCTCGAGCGCTTCGGTGCCAAGGCGTGCCTGCTGTCGTGGCTGCCGATCGTCGGCGATCCGTTGTGCGCCGTCGCCGGCTGGCTGAAGCTGCCGTTCTGGCCGTGCACGATCTACATGCTGATCGGCAAGTTCGCGCGCTACCTGGTGATGACCGCGGGGCTGCTCTTCTTCTTCCCGGGCCAGTTCGTCCGCTGACGAAAAAAGAGGACGCCGCGGCGTCCTCCGTTCGCGCTGCGGCGGCGATCAGGCAGCGCTCTTGCGTGCCCGCTTGGCGGCGGTCTTGCGGGCCGAGGTGCTCTTGGCCGAGGTCTTGCGCGCCGCCGAGCGAGCGCCTCGCGCGACCTGCGCCGACAGCTCCTCGATCCGCGCCTTCAGCTCCTCGACGTCCTTCGCCGACGGCACGCCGAGCTTCTTCATCGCCCTGGCGGTGCGCTCCTCGAAGATCGACTCGAGCCGGTCCCACTGCTTGCCGGCGCGCGCCGCGGCGTCGTCGGCCATGCTCGTCATCCTGTTCGTGACCTCGTTGAAGCGCTCCTCGGCCGCGGCCTGCGTCTTCTTCTGCAGGTTCGCGCCTTCCTGCACGAGCGCTTCGAAGCGCTGCCTGCCTTCGGCCTGCGCCTTGGCGAACGCGCCCATGCCGGCGAGCCAGATCTGCTGCGCCGACTCGCGCACCGAGCTCGCGAGCGCGCTGTCGAAGAGCCCGGCGCCGGCGGCGCTCTTCTTCTCCGCCATCGTCTTCAGTTTCTTGACCATGGGATGCTCCTGTCGTGCGGCTGCACCGATGCAGCCCTCCGGAGCACTGTAGTCACGCGGCCTAAGGAGAGCACCCTAGGCCGGGAGGAGAACGAGCTTGCGCGCTACTGCGCCTTGGCGCCGTTGCGCGCCATGACCAGCGCCGGCTGGGCGCGGTACTGCTGCGGAAAGATCGCCTTCAGGTTCTCGATCTTCGGCAGGTCGTTGTAGACGATGTAGCCGGAGGTCGGATGCAGCGTCAGGTAGTCCTGGTGATACGCCTCGGCGGGATAGAACGCGACGAGGGGGACGACCTGCGTGACGATCTTCTTCGGGTACGACTTCGCGGCGTCGAGCTGGGCGATGTACTTCTCGGCGGTCTCCTTCTGCGCGGCATCGGCATAGAAGATCGCCGAGCGGTATTGCGTCCCGCTGTCCGGCCCCTGGCGGTTGAGCTGCGTCGGATCGTGGACGACCGAGAAGAAGATCTGCAGCAGCGTCCCGTAGCTCACCTGCCTGGGGTCGTACGTGATCTTCACCGATTCGGCGTGGCCGGTGAGGCCGCTGCCGACGAGCTCGTACATCGCGCTCTTGGCGTCGCCGCCCGAGTAGCCCGAGACCGCCTGCGACACCCCCTGGACGCGCTGGAACACGCCCTGGACGCCCCAGAAGCAGCCGCCGGCGAAGACCGCGGTCTGCATTCCCGACGCCGCGGTCGTCGCATCGACGGCGGGCGGCGCGATCTTGACCGCGGGCTCGGCGGCGTTCGTCGCGACCGGAACGATGCCGCCGGCGACGAGCGCGGCGGCGAACGTCGCGAGCAGGCCGGCGCGGCGCGCCGGCGAGAACGAAGGAAGGCGTCGGCTCATGGTGATCGGCTCCGTCGAATTCCGCTTGGTCTTCGCGTGTCCGCGATCATTACAGAGCGGACGCGCCGATGCAGCGGCACGCGTCCAATCCCTGTTCAGCCGTTGGGAGGCAGCGTGCCGAGATACACGCCGTCGCCGGCGAGCGCCTGCTGGACGATCTCGAGCGGCACCGCACGCAGCGCCTGCGAACGGCGGCGCGCGAGCGCGGCGAGCGTGCCGGCCGCCTGGCCCATGACGAAGCAGCCGCCGCTGACGCGGGCCGCCGACTGGCCGTCGTGCGTCATCGACGCGCAGCGGCCGGCGACGACGACGTTGCGCGCCGGCCGCTCCTCGCCGACGGCGGCCGGCAGCAGCATCCGCAGCGGCAGCTGGTTGAAGCCGCGCGAGCCCGCCGCCGGCCAGCGCCACTCGACGTCGCCCGCGACGTGCAGCTCGAGCGGCCAGCCGTTGACGCCGATCGTGTCGGCGAAGTCGGCGCAGGAGACGACGTCGTCGCCGCTCAGCACGTGCTCGCCGACGAGGCGCCGCGTCTCGCGGATGCCGACCTGCGGCGCGATCTCGAGGAGGTAGGCGTGCTCGAAGCCAGGGACGCGCGCGCGCAGGAAGCGCAGGTAGTCGACCGCCTGGCGGCGGCCCTCGACCTCGGCGCGCGAGAGCGAGAGCGCGTCGGTGCCGTCGACCGCGGAGCCGTCGGCGTTCTTCAGCTGGGTGACGTTGACGCGCCATTCGCCGGCGTGGCGCTGCGGCCGCACGATCGCGCCGCGGCGCGGGAAGCTGAACTCGCCCGCCGCCTCGGCAGCGTCCATCAGCGCGGGCACGGTCCGCCACGCTTCGCCGGCGCGTGCGTCGTCGACCGCGCCGACGCGAAACATCAGCGTCGGGTAGAGCATCTCCGGCCCGTGCGCCATCGCTGCGCCGGCGAAACGCGCGAGGTCGCCGTCGCCCGAGCAGTCGACGAAGGTCGCGGCGCGCGCCGCGCACCGGCCCGAGCGCGTCTCGACGAGCAGCGCCTCGACGTCGCCGCGATCGTCGCGAGCGACGCCGACCGCGGTGGCGTGGAAGAGCACGCGCGCGCCGGCGCCGAGCAGCATCTCGTCGGCGGCGCACTTGAACGCCGCCGTGTCGTACGCCTGCGCGAGGATCCTGCCGAAGACGAGGTGCGGCGCGTTGAGGCCGTCGAGCGCCTGCAGGCGCTCGAGCAGCTCGTCGACGACGCCGCGGACGACCTGGACGTGCTCGCCGTGGACGTTGGCGTGCAGACCGCAGAAGTTGGTGACTCCGGCGGCCGTGCCCATGCCGCCGAGAAAGCCGTAGCGCTCGACGAGGAGCGTCTGCGCGCCGCCGCGCGCCGCCGCCGTCGCCGCGGCGAGGCCGGCCGGGCCGCCGCCGAGGACGACGACGTCGAACTCGCCGAAGACCGGGGTCGTCCGCGCCGGCTCGGCGATCGAAGCCATCAGTCCAGCGTGATGTTGTTCTTCTGGATGATCGGCCGCCAGCGCTCGATGTCGGCGGCGAGCACCGCGCGCGCCTCGGCGGGGCTGTCGGCGACGACGTCCATGTACTGGAGCTTCAGCTTCTCGCGCACCTCGGGGTCGGCGAGGATCTGCACCAGCTCGCCGTGCAGGCGGCGAACGACCGCATCGGGCGTCTTCGCGGGAACGACGAAGCCCATCCAGGCGTCGGCCTGGATGTCCTTGAGCCCGGCTTCGGCGAGCGTCGGCAGCTCGGGCAGCGAAGGCGAGCGCTTGCCGGTCGCGACGGCGAGCGCCTTCACCTTGCCCGCCTTGACCTGCGGCATCACCGCCGCCGCCGGCAGCACGGCGACGTCGGCGTTGCCGGCGAGCAGCGCGGTCACCGCCGGGCCCGAGCCTGCGTACGGCACGTGGACGATCGTCGTCCCGCTCTTGGCCGCGAGCGACTCCATCGCGAGGTGCGAGATCGTCCCCGCGCCCATCGACGCGTAGTTGTACTTGCCGGGGTTCTTCTTCATCAGCGCGATCAGCTCGTCGGTGCTCGAGACGCCGAGCGTGCTCGGAACGACGAGGACGCTCGGCTGCGTCGCCGCGATGCTGACGAGGTCGAGGTCCTTCGCCGGGTCGTACGGCATCTTCTTGAAGAGGAGCGCGTTGACGCCGAGCGGGCCGGCGATGCTGACGCCGATCGTCTGCCCGTCGGGCGCCGCCTTGGCGATCGCGTCGGTGCCGAGGTTGCCGGCGGCGCCCGGCTTGTTCTCGACGATCACCGGCTGGCCGGTTCGCTTGGCGAGGCGGTCGCCGACGAGGCGCGCGATGATGTCAGGCGTCGACCCCGGCCCGTACGGGACGACGACGTGCACGGGGCCCTTCGGCCAGTCGGCGGCCGGCGCGGTCTGCGCGGCGGCGGCGGTCGCGACGGCGGCGACCGTGCAAGCGAGCGCGGCGCGCGCGCAGGTGTGGAAAGCGTTGTCGAACATCTCTTGGGTCCTTCTCGGAGGGTTAGGATTCTGGCCGCATTCCGCACGCCCCTTCGCACCGCATGACCGCACAGCCTCCCGCCGCCGGCAACGGCGACCACGACCTTCGCCACGTCGCGCCGCGCGACAAGGCCGAGATCCTCGCCCAGGCGCTGCCGTACATCCGGCGCTTCCACGGCAAGACGATCGTCATCAAGTACGGCGGCAACGCGATGACCGATCCGGCGCTGCAGCAGGACTTCGCCGAGGACGTCGTGCTCCTGAAGCTGGTCGGCATGAACCCGGTCGTCGTCCACGGCGGCGGGCCGCAGATCGAGGAGGCGCTCGCCAAGATCGGCAAGAAGGGCCAGTTCATCCAGGGCATGCGCGTCACCGACGAGGAGACGATGGAGGTCGTCGAGTGGGTCCTCGCCGGCCAGGTCCAGCAGGACATCGTCGGACTCATCAACGTCGCCGGCGGCAAGGCGGTCGGCCTCACCGGTCGCGACGGTGGCCTCATCCGCGCCAGGAAGCTGCGCATGGTCGACCTCAACGATCCGAGCAAGGAGCACGACGTCGGCATGGTCGGCGCGATCGAGTCGATCGACCCCGGCGTCGTCCGCGCGCTGCAGGACGACCAGTTCATCCCGGTCGTCTCGCCGCTCGGCTTCGGCGCCGACAACGAGAACTACAACATCAACGCCGACGTCGTCGCCGGCAAGCTCGCCGAAGTGCTGAAGGCCGAGAAGCTGATGATGCTGACCAACACGCCCGGCGTCCTCGACAAGTCGGGCAAGCTGCTGACGAACCTGTCGGCGCGCGAGATCGACGAGCTCTTCGCCGACGGCACGATCTCGGGCGGCATGCTGCCGAAGATCCAGTCGGCGCTCGACGCCGCGAAGAACGGCGTCAACGCCGTCCACATCATCGACGGCCGCGTTCCGCACGCGATGCTCCTGGAAATCCTGACCGAGCAGGCCTACGGAACGATGATTCGCTCTCGATAGCGATGGACGCCGAAGGCGTCCGCCCCTCCCGCCCGGCGGGAGGGGAGCGAAGCCGGGGAGGGTGCAATCCTGCGGCAGAGCCGGGCGGCGGCCGCAAGGCGGGCGTCGTCTGGCTATTGGATCTCGATAACACGCTGCACGATGCGAGTCACGCCTCGTTCGGCGCGCTGCACGTCGCGATGGGCGAGTACGTCGCCGCGCACCTCGGCGTCGACGACGACGAAGCGGGCCGGCTGCGCGAGAGCTACTGGCTGCGCTACGGAGCGACGCTGCTCGGGCTGGTGCGCCACCACGGCGTTCGCGCGGCGCACTTCCTCGAGGAGACGCATCGCCTGCCGGGGCTCGAGGAGCGCGTGCGGACGAGCGCGCACGACCGCGCCGCGCTCGCGCGCCTGCCGGGCCGCAAGGTCATCGTCACCAACGCGCCGCGCGGGTACGCGATGCGCGTCCTGCGCACGCTGAGGCTGCTGCGCCACGTCGACGGCGTCGTCACGATCGAGGACATGACGATGTTCGGTGCCCTGCGGCCGAAGCCCGACGCGAGGATGCTGCGCCGCATCGCCGCGCGGCTCGGCGTGCCGGCCGGGCGGTGCATCCTCGTCGAGGACACGCTTGCGCACCTGAAGGCGGCGCGCTCGGTGGGCATGCGCACGGTGTGGATGCGGCGCTACCTCGGCGGGCGTTTTCGGGGCACGCGGCGCGATCTCGGCAACGCCGGCGCTGCCGCCGCGGCGATGCGCCGAAGCTGCCCGAATCCGCCGTACCTGTGTGCCAAAATCGGCGCGCTCCGCGAACTGGCACGCCTCTAGATGACGCCTTCCTCCGACCCGCCAGTGAGCGTGACCGGCGACTCCGAGGAAGACGCGAGCGTGTCGTCGCCCCTCCCCGACGAAGCGATCGTCCCCGGCGCCGCTCGCCAGCCGCCGTCGCTGCCGACGCGCAAGCGCCCGCGTCCGGGCGAGCGCCGCGTCCAGATCCTCGAGACGCTGGCGACGATGCTGCAGGAGCCGGGCGCCGAGCGCGTCACGACCGCGGCGCTCGCGGCCAAGCTCGACGTCTCGGAGGCGGCGCTCTATCGCCACTTCGCGAGCAAGGCGCAGATGTTCGAGGGCCTGATCGAGTTCATCGAGCAGAGCGTCTTCACGCTCGTCAACCAGATCGTCGAGCGCGAGTCCGACGCCGCCGTGCAGGTGCAGAAGGTCCTCGCCGTGCTGCTCCAGTTCGGCGAGAAGAACCCCGGCATGACACGCGTCATGGTCGGCGATGCGCTCGTCTTCGAGAACGACCGCCTGACCGCGCGCATGAACCAGTTCTTCGAGCGCATCGAATCGCAGCTGCGCCAGAGCCTGCGCCAGCGCGCCGAGGCGTCGGGCTCGACGACGCCGACGGTCGACGCGAACGCGCAGGCGTCGGTGCTGACCGCGTTCGCGATCGGCCGTCTGCAGCGCTTCGCTCGCTCGGGGTTCAAGAAGAGCCCGACCGAGCATCTCGACGTCGCGCTGCGCCTGTTCGCGGCGTGACGGGCGCGCGCGTGACGACGATCGTCGCCGGCGGCCAGCCGCTCTTGCTCTTGCCCGAGAAGGCGGCGTTCGTGCCGGCGAGCCGGACCCTTCTCGTCGCCGACGCGCACATCGGCAAGGCGGTGACGTTCCGCGCGCTCGGCGTGCCGGTGCCGCGCGGCACGACGAGCGAGACGCTCGCCGCCCTGTCGTCGCTCGTCGCGACGTGGCGCGCGCGTCGCGTCGTCTTCCTCGGCGACTTCCTCCATTCGGCGCGCGCGCACGCCGCCGCGACGCTCGGCGCGGTCGCGCGCTGGCGGCGCGCGCATGCGTCGCTCGAGCTCGTGCTCGTTCGCGGCAACCACGACAGCCGCGCGGGCGACCCGCCTTCGTATCTGGGCATCGAGGTCGTCGACGAGCCGTACGTGCACGGCGGCTTCGCGCTTTGCCACCATCCCCGGCCGCAGCGCGGCAGCTACGTCCTTGCCGGCCACCTGCATCCGTGCGTCGGCGTCGGCGGGCGCGGCTTCGACCACCTGCGGCTGCCGTGCTTCTGGCTCGGCGACGACGTCGGCGTGCTGCCTGCGTTCGGCGCCTTCACCGGGATGCATCCGATCCGGCCGGAGACGAACGATCGCGTCTTCGCGGTCGCCGACGACGCCGTGACGCCATTGCACGCGCGGCCGTTCGCGGCGGCGATCGATCGCCGCGCGGCCTGAGAGCGCGATGGCCTTCGATCCCGCATCGCTGGCGCGACTCGTGGCGCGCGCCGAGGCGCTCGTCGACCGGCTCGAAGCGGTGCTGCCGCGCCCGCTCGCCGCGCCCGACTGGAGCGCGTCGACGGCGTTTCGCTACCGCCGCCGTGGCGCCGGCGGCCGCCTCGAGCCGGTCCGCCACGTCGCGACGATCCGGCTGACGTCGCTCGTCGAGGTCGACGCGCAGAAGGACAAGCTCGTCCGCAACACCGAGCAGTTCGTCGCCGGCAAGAGCGCCAACAACGTGCTGCTGACCGGCTCGCGCGGCACCGGCAAGAGCTCGCTCATCAAGGCGTGCCTGAACGAGTTCGCGCCGCGCGGCCTCAGGCTGATCGAGGTCGACAAGAGCGATCTCGTCGACCTGCCCGACATCGTCGACCTGGTCGCCGAGCGGCCCGAGCGCTTCGTCGTCTTCTGCGACGACCTGAGCTTCGACGAAGGCGAGCCCGGCTACAAGGCGCTGAAGTCGATCCTCGACGGCTCGGTCGCCGAGAGCTCGGAGAACGTCCTCATCTACGCGACGAGCAACCGCCGCCACCTGCTTCCCGAGTACATGAAGGAGAACCTCAGCTATCGCCACACCGAAGACGGCGAGGTCCATCCCGGCGAGGTCGTCGAGGAGAAGATCTCGCTCTCGGAGCGGTTCGGCCTGTGGGTGAGCTTCTATCCGTTCAGCCAGGACGAATACCTCGCGATCGTCGCGCAGTGGCTGCGCGGCTTCGGCGTCGGCGACGACGCCATCGCCGCGGCGCGCCAGGAGTCGCTCGTCTGGGCGCTCGAGCGCGGCTCGCGGTCGGGCCGCGTCGCCTACCAGTTCGCCAGGGACTACGCAGGGCGGCACGCTTGAGCGGCGGCGCTGGCGACGTCGTCGACGTCGCGGTCGGCGTCCTGATCGGCGAGCGCGGCCGGTTCCTGCTCACGTCGCGCCCGGCCGGCAAGGTCTACGCCGGCTGGTGGGAGTTCCCGGGCGGCAAGCTCGAGCGCGGCGAGACCGTCGAGGCGGCGCTCGCGCGCGAGCTGCACGAGGAGCTCGGCATCGACGTCGTCGACGTCCTCCCGTGGCACGTCGCCCGCGTCGACTACACGCACGCGCGCGTGCGGCTGCACTTCTGCAAGGTGCTCGCGTGGCGCGGCGCGATCGCGATGCGCGAGGGGCAGGCGATGGCGTGGCAGTCGCTGCCGGTGACGGTCGCTCCGGTGCTGCCGGGAACGCTGCCGGTGCTCGACTGGTTCGCCGCCGAGCGGGGCTTCGTCGGGCCGACGTGCGTCGCCGCGGAGCGCGCCGCTACACTGAAGCGATGAGCTGGATCGATGAAGTCAGGTGGGACGCCAACGGCCTCGTTCCCGCGATCGCGCAGGAAGTCGGGACCGGCGACGTCCTGATGCTCGCGTTCATGAACCGCGAGGCGCTCGAGCGCACCGCCGAGCTCGGCGAGGCGTTCTACTGGAGCCGCTCGCGCGGGCGGCTCTGGAAGAAGGGCGAGGAGAGCGGCAACGTCCAGAAGGTGAGGGAGCTGAGGCTCGACTGCGACAACGACGTCGTCCTCCTCAAGGTCGAGCAGACCGGAAGCGCCGCCGGCGAGCCGACGATCGCGTGCCACACCGGCCGCCATTCGTGCTTCTTCCAGCGCCACGAGGGCGGCGAGTGGCGCGCCGTCGATCCGGTCTTGAAGGACCCGGAGCGCATCTACAGATAGCGCAGATGGACGGCCGCACCGAGAGAAGCGACGACACGCTGGCGCGGCTCGCCGGCGTGATCGACGAGCGCAGGCGCGCCGACCCGGCGAAGAGCTACGTCGCGCGCCTCGTCGCCAAGGGCCCCGACGCGGTGCTAAAGAAGATCGGCGAGGAGGCGACCGAGGTCGTCATGGCGTGCAAGGACGGCGCCCCGGAGAAGATCGTCGCCGAGGTCGCCGACCTCTGGTTCCACACCATGATCGCGCTCGCGACGCACGGCCTCGCGCCGCGCGACGTGCTCGCCGAGCTCGAGCGGCGCGAAGGGCAGTCGGGTCTCGAGGAATTCGCCGCCCGCAAGTTGAACCGCAGAGAGGCAGAAGGAACATGAACGACGTCATCGATGTCCCCGATTCGCAGCAGTCGCTGAAGACGATCGGCCACATCAGCTACTTCCTGCACGCCATCGTCGCCGTCGGCGCGGTGCTGCCCGGCGTGCAGGCGAGCGTGCTGCTGCTCCTGATCGCATTCTTCATCGACATGATCAAGCGCGACGACGCCCGCGGCACCTGGCAGGAGTCGCACTTCAGCTGGCGGATCAGGACCGTCGTCTGGGCCGGCGTCCTCTACGTCGTCACCTGGCCGCTCTGGCTGCTGTTCCTGCTGCCGGGCTGGATCGCGTGGGGGATCATCTCGATCTGGTTCCTCTACCGGATCGCGCGCGGCTGGCTGAACCTGTCGTCCAACCGGCCGATGCCGGCGTGAGCGCGAGCCCTGCCATGCACCGCGATCCGGGCTGCATCTTCTGCCGCATCGTCGCCGGCGAGATCCCGAGCAGGAAGGCGTACGAGGACGACGACATCCTCGTCTTCCACGACATCGCGCCGTGGGCGCCGGTCCACGTGCTGATGATCCCGAAGAAGCACATCACGACCTTCTACGACGTCGACGAGTCGGACACGCCCGTCCTCGGCCGCATGATGGCGCTGGCGCCCAGGCTGATGCGCGAGCTCGGCGTGACGAACGGCTTCCGCACGATCGTCAACACGGGCAAGGACGGGCTGCAGGAGGTGCAGCACCTCCACGTCCACGTCATGGGCGGCCCGCGTCCGTGGGCGAAGGGCTGACCTAGAATCCCCCGCAGTTTCGTATTGGAGAACCGCCATGGGTTCATTCAGCGTCTGGCACTGGTTGATCGTGCTTCTGATCGTCGTGCTGATCTTCGGCACCAAGAAGCTGAAGAACATCGGCAGCGACCTCGGCAGCGCCGTCAAGGGCTTCAAGGACGGCGTCCGCGACGGCACCGCGAGCCCGGCGGATCCGGCGGCGCCGACGCAGCGCGTCGGCACCGACCGCCCGCTCGACCCGG
>DASSRF010000171.1:0-7699 GCA_035701945.1 Caldimonas sp.
CTCGTCCGCCGAGAGGCTCACCGCCTCGCGCACCGCCTTCTCGCCCCAATCGGCGTTGCGGCCGCGCAGCTGCGCGAGGCTGCGGATGTACGCCGACGCGTCGTGCAGGTGCTTGAGCGTCATCGTGTCGGCCTGCGGCGCCGACGCAGCGGCGGCCGAGCCGCCCGGCGCCGGCGGCGTCGTCGGCGCGACGCCGCCGATGCCGATCTGCACCGGCGACGCCGCGCCGAGGTTGGTTCCCGGCGCCATCGCGGCGACGTGGCTCGCGTAGAGGATGTAGGTGCCCGCGCTCGCCGCGCGCGCGCCGCTCGGCGCGACGTACGTCGCGACCGGCACCGGCGACGCGAGGATGCCCTTGATGATGTCGCGCATGCTCGTCTCGAGGCCGCCCGGCGTGTCGAGCTTGAGGACGACGAGGCGCGAGCCGCCCTCGTGTGCGCGCTTCAGACCGCGCAGCACGTAGTCGGCCGACGCCGGCGAGATCGCGCCGTCGAGGGTCAGCACCGTGACGGTCTTTGCGTCGGCCGCCGCGGGGAGCGGCAGCAACAGCAGGAGCAGCAGGAAGAGCTGCGGCATGGCGGGCCTTGCGGCGACGAGCATAGTCCTTCCGCCCGGCCCGCGGGTCCGGCGCCGATCGTCCCGCGACGGAGCTCTTGAGATCGACGCCGCTAGACTGATCTGGGAAGGTCCGTTCCGCGTTTCCGGTTTCCGTGTCCGAGCTCGACAGCTTCCACCCCGCCGTCGCGCGCTGGTTCGCCGGCGCGTTCGCCGCGCCGACGGCTGCGCAGGCGCAGGCGTGGCCGCACATCCGCGCCGGCAGGCACACGCTCGTCGCCGCGCCGACCGGTTCGGGCAAGACGCTGACCGCGTTCCTCGCCGTCCTCGACGGTCTCGTCCGCCAGGGCCTTCGAGCAGAAGGGCTGCCCGACGAAACCGTCGTCGTCTACGTCTCGCCCCTGAAGGCGCTCTCGAACGACATCCGCATCAACCTCGAAGCGCCGCTCGCGGGAATCCGCGCCGAGCTCGCGGCGCTCGGCCTTGCCGACGTCGACATCCGCACCGCGGTGCGCACCGGCGACACGCCCGGCCACGAACGGCAGAAGGCGCTCCGCAAGCCGCCGCACATCCTGGTGACGACGCCCGAGTCGCTGTACGTCCTGCTCGGCTCGCCGCGCAGCCGCGCGATGCTGCAGACGGTGCGCGCGGTCATCGTCGACGAGATCCACGCGGTCGCGGCGAGCAAGCGCGGCAGCCACCTCGCGCTCTCGCTCGAGCGGCTCGAGGCGCTCACCGCCGAGCACGCGCGAACGCGCGGCGAGGCTCCCCGGCTGTCGCGGATCGGCCTGTCGGCGACGCAGAAGCCGATCGACGAGATCGCGCGCTTCCTCGTCGGCGCGGGCGCGGTGGGCGACGGCGTCGCCGACTGCGCGATCGTCGACGTCGGCCATGTCCGCGAGCGCGACCTCGCGCTCGAAGTGCCGCCGACGCCATTGCAGGCGGTCCTGTCGGGCGACCAGTGGGACCAGCTCGTCGGCCGCATCGCCGAGCTCGCGCTCGCGCACCGCACGACCCTCGTCTTCGTCAACACGCGCCGGATGGCCGAGCGCGCGGCGCGCCACCTCGCCGAGCGGCTCGGCAAGGACGCGGTCGCGGCGCACCACGGCAGCCTCGCCAAGGAGACGCGCCTCGCCGCCGAGCAGCGGCTGAAGCGCGGCGAGCTGCGCCTCCTCGTCGCGACCGCGTCGCTCGAGCTCGGCATCGACATCGGCGACGTCGACCTCGTCTGCCAGCTCGGCTCGCCGCGCTCGATCGCGGCGTTCCTGCAGCGCGCCGGTCGTGCCGGCCACTCGGTCGGCGGCATCGCGAAGGCACGCTTGTTCGCGCAGACGCGCGACGAGCTCGTCGAGTGCGCTGCGCTGCTCGACTGCGTCCGCCGCGGCGAGCTCGACGAACTGCACGTCCTGCGCGCGCCGCTCGACGTCCTCGCGCAGCAGATCGTCGCCGAGACCGCGTGCCGCGAGTGCGACGAAGACGACCTCTACGCGCTCGTCCGCCGCGCCTGGCCGTACGCCGACCTCCAGCGGGCGACGTTCGATGCCGTCGTGCGCATGCTCGCCGACGGCTTCGCGACGCGCACCGGCCGCCGCTCGCACGTCCATCGCGACGCCGTCCACAAGAAGCTGCGCGAGAAGCGAGGCGCGCGGATGGCGGCGCTGACGTCGGGCGGAACGATCCCCGAGAGCGGCGACTACGCGGTGCTGCTCGAGCCCGCGGCGACGACGATCGGCACCGTCAACGAGGACTTCGCGGTCGAGAGCCTGCGCGGCGACGTCTTCCAGCTCGGCAACACGAGCTACCGGATCCTCAGGATCGAGCCGGGGCGCGTGCGCGTCGAGGACGCCGAGGGCGCGGCGCCGAACATCCCGTTCTGGCTCGGCGAGGCCCCGGGCCGCAGCGACGAGCTGTCGCGCGGCGTCTCGCGGCTGCGCGACGAGATCGCGGCGCGGATCGGCGCGGGCGACGCGGCAGCGGCACGCGCGTGGCTCGTCGGCGAGGTCGGCATCGGCGACGACGCCGCGGCGCAGCTCGTCGAGCACCTCGGCCGCGCGCTCGCTGCGCTCGGCGCGCTGCCGACTGCGCAGCGCATCGTCCTCGAGCGCTTCTTCGACGAGTCGGGCGGCATGCAGCTCGTCGTCCACTCGCCGTTCGGCAGCCGCCTCAACCGCGCCTGGGGGCTGGCGCTGCGCAAGCGCTTCTGCCGCCGCTTCAACTTCGAGCTGCAGGCTGCCGCGACCGAGGACGCGATCGTGCTCTCGATGTCGACGAGCCACAGCTTTCCGCTCGACGAGGTCGCGCGCTACCTGCATTCGGCGACCGCGCTCGATGTCCTCGTCCAGGCCGTGCTCGAAGCGCCGCTCTTCGGCGTGCGCTGGCGCTGGAACGCGATCACCGCGCTCGCGCTGCCGCGCTTCGCCGGCGGCCGCAAGGTCGCGCCGCAGCTGCAGCGGATGCGCGCCGAGGACCTGCTCGCCGCGGTCTTTCCCGACCAGGTGGCGTGTGCCGAGAACCTCGCCGGCGACCGCGAGGTGCCCGACCATCCGCTCGTCGCGCAGACGCTGCGCGACTGCCTCGAGGACGCGATGGACGCGCCGGGCTGGCTCGCGCTCCTGCGCGCCATCGAGCGCGGCGAGGTCGCGGTCGTCGCGCGCGACGTCGCCGCGCCTTCGCCGCTCGCCGCCGAGGCGCTGACCGCGCGCCCGTACGCCTTCCTCGACGACGCGCCGATCGAGGAGCGGCGAACGCAGGCGGTGCGCAGCCGCCGCTACAGCGATGCCGACGGCGACGACGACCTCGGCCGCCTCGACCCCGAAGCGATCGAGAGCGTTCGCGCCGAAGCGTGGCCGCGGCCGCGCGACGCCGACGAGATGCACGAAGCGCTCGTCACGCTCGGCGCGATCGCCGACGCCGAGGTCGACGCCGAAGCGGGCTGGCGCGGCTGGCTCGACGCGCTCGCGGCGGATCGACGCGCGACGCACGCGCGCTGGCACGACGGCAGGCGCGGCGCGTGGGTCGCGGCCGAGCGGCTGCCGCTCGTCGTCGCGCTGCATCCCGACGCGACGCTTGCGCCGCCGATCGAAGCCCCCGCCGACTGCGCGAACGGCGGCGACGACCGCGGCGCAGCGCTGCGCGAGCTCGTTCGCGCGCGGCTCGGCGGGCTCGGACCGTCGACGGTGCGCGCTCTCGCCGAGCCGCTCGGCGTCGCGGTCGCCGACGTCGACGCGGCGCTCGTCGTTCTGCAGCAGGAAGGCACGGTGCTGCAGGGGCGCTTCGGTGCCGAAGCGATCGCGGGCGGCGCGATCGAATGGTGCGAGCGTCACCTGCTCGCGCGCATCCACCGCTACACGCTCGGCAAGCTGCGGCGCGAGATCGAGCCGGTCGAGCCGCGCGACTTCGCGCGCTTCGTCTTCGAGTGGCAGCACGTCGCGCCGAGCGCCCGCGTCAGCGGCCCCGACGCGCTCGCCGGCGTCCTCGCGCAGCTCGAGGGCTACGAGGCGCCGGCGGCGTCCTGGGAGACCGAACTGCTGCCGGCGCGGGTCGGCGACTACGCGCCGCGCTGGCTCGACGAGCTGTGCACGTCGGGCCGCACCGTGTGGACGCGATTGCGGCCGACCGCAGGCGATGCGCGCGGCGGAACGCTGCGCGCGACGCCGATCCTGCTGCTGCCGCGGCGCAGCGCCGCGATCTGGTCGGGCCTCGCTCCGGCTCCGGCCGGCGACGAGCGGCTCGGCTCGCGCGCGCGCCGCGTCGCCGAGTTCCTCGCCGAGCACGGCGCTTCGTTCTTCGACGACATCGCCGCCGGCGTGCGCCTCCTTCCCGCCGAGCTCGAGGACGCGCTCGCCGAGCTCGTCGTCCACGGCGTCGTCCGCGGCGACAGCTACGCCGGACTGCGCGCGCTGCTCGTGCCGCCGTCGCGGCGCGCGGCGAAGGCAGCGCGCGGCCGCGCCGGCTGGTTCGGCGTTCCCGATGCCGGACGCTGGTCGCTCGCGCGTCGCCACGCGGCGCCTGCGTCCGAGTCGCCGTCGCGCGGCGCAGCGCTCGACTCGCCGGCGGTCGAGCACGTCGCGCGCACGCTGCTGCGCCGCTACGGCGTCGTCTGCTGGCGCCTCGTCGAGCGCGAGGCGGCGTGGCTGCCGCCGTGGCGCGACCTCGTTCGCGTGCTGCGCAGGCTCGAGGCGCGCGGCGAGATCCGCGGCGGCCGCTTCATCGCCGGCGTCGCCGGCGAGCAGTACGCGCTGCCCGATGCCGTCGCGATGCTCCGCCAGGTGCGTCGGCGTGCCGCCGACGGCACGCTCGTCTGCGTCGCCGCGACCGATCCGGCGAACCTGCTCGGCAGCGTCGTTGCCGGCCAGCGCGTCGCGCGCGTTCCCGGCGCGCGCGTCCTCTGGCGCGACGGCGTGCCGCTGGCGACGAGCGTCGCCGGGCAGATCGACTGGCTCGGCGAGGACATCGCACCGGCCGAGCGCGCCCGCCTCGCTCGCGCGATCGCGGTCGAGCCGTTCGCGCAGCTCGAGGCGCGCCTGCGCGACGACGGCACGACCGCTCGGCGGAACGCCGCTGCGGCACCGGGATAGTTCTGAGCGTCCGGCGGGCGCGAACCGGCACGATCGCGGCACCGCCACCCGCCGCATCGACCATGACCGCGCTTCACCTGCTCGACCGCCGCATCGGCGACGCCTGGCCGTCTCTCGCGAGCGATGCCGACGTGCGCGCCTTCGAGGCGTTGCCGTACGAAGAGCGCATCGCCGCGACGAGCACGTACGAAGCGCTGCGCATCGGCGCGAGCGCGTCGCCCGAGACGCCGGCGATCGTCTTCCTCGCCAACGCCGATCCCGACGACACGCCGGTGCGGATCGCGCACCGCGACTTCTTCGCGCGCGTCACGCAGGCCGCGAACGCCTTCCACTCGCTCGGCGTCGGACCCTGCGACGTCGTGAGCCTCCTGCTGCCGCTCGTCCCGCAGGCGTTCTACGCGCTCTTCGGCGCCGAGGCGGCGGGAATCGCGAACCCAGTGAACCCGCTGCTCTCGGCGGCGCAGATCGCCGAGATCCTGCGCGCCGCGAAGACGAAGGTGCTGGTCGCGCTCGGTCCGGTGCCGGGAACCGAGATCTGGACGAAGGTCGAGGGCATCCGCGACTCGCTTCCCGACCTGCGCGCCGTCCTCGTCGTCGGCGGCGACGCTGCGGCAGCGCGCGGCGCGCAGTCGTTCGACGCGCTCGTTGCCGCGCAGCCCGCCGACCGGCTCGTCAGCGGCCGCACGATCGCGGCGAGCGACACCGCGGCGTACTTCCACACCGGCGGCACGACCGGAATGCCGAAGCTCGTCCGCCACAGCCACCGCAACCAGGTCTACCAGGCGTGGGGATGCGGCCTGATGCTGCGCAACCGCCCCGGTGCGACGCTGCTGTTCGGGCTGCCGCTCTTTCACGTCGGCGGTGCGTTGACGCAGGCGCTCGCGCCGCTGTCCGCGGGATGCACGCTCGTCGTGCTCTCGCCTGCGGGATGGCGCAACCCGAACGCGGTCAAGAACGTCTGGCGTCTCGTCGAGCGCTTCAAGCCCGAGATCTTCGGTGGCGTTCCGACGGTGCTCGGCGCTGCGATCCAGGTCCCGCTCGACGGCGCCGACACGTCGAGCATCCAGTTCGCGTCGGGCGGCGGCTCGGCGATCCCGGTGCCGATCGGCAAGGCCTACACCGAGCGCTTCCGCGTTCCCGTGCTCGAGGTCTACGGCATGACCGAGACGTCGAGCGTGCACACGATCGCGTTCATGGAGCGGCCGGTGCGGCTCGGCTCGGTCGGCCATCCGATGCCGTACAGCCGCGTGCGCATCGTCGAGGTCGACGGCGACGGCAAGCTCAAGCGCGAGTGCGCGCCGGGCGAGATCGGCGTCGTCGCGATGGCGGGCCCGGGCGTCTTCGCCGGCTACGTCAGCGACGTCCACAACCGCGCCGCCTTCGTCGAGCCGGGCTGGGTCAACTCGGGCGACCTCGGCCGCATCGACGAGGAAGGCTACCTCTGGCTCACCGGCCGCGCCAAGGACCTCATCATCCGCGGCGCGCACAACATCGACCCGCTCGCGATCGAGGAGGTCTTCTTCACGCATCCCGCGGTCGCGCTCGCCGCCGTCGTCTCCGAGCCCGACGCGTACGCCGGCGAGCTGCCGGTCGCGTACGTGCAGAAGAGGCCGGGCGCGGAGGTCAGCGCCGAGGAGCTCCTCGCCTACGTCGCCGAGCGCACTCCCGAGCGCGCCGCGGTTCCGGTGCAGCTCTACTTCATCGACGCGATCCCGCTCACTGCGGTCGGCAAGGTCTTCAAGCCGGCGCTGCGCTGGGACGCCGCCGAGCGCGCGGTGCGGCGGATGCTCGCTGCGGTCGCCGGCGAAGGCTGCACGGTCGACGTCGCGGTGGGCAACCACGCCGAGCACGGCACGCTGATCACCGTCACGCTCGGCGGCGGCTCGCCGGCGGCGCGCGCGCTCGCCGAGCAGCGCGTGCACGAGAAGCTCGACCCGCTGCCGCTGAAGCACGCCGTCGTCACGCGCTGAGCGCAACGGGTCGGGTCTCGAGACAGCCTACTTCGCCGGCCCGTCCGACCCGACCAGCGACGTCTCGCCGGCAGTGCCGCGCTGCGCGCGCGTGAAGAGCGTCAGCTGGACGCGGTGCAGGCGGCCGTCGTCGACGAGCGGCAGCGAGTTGTCGTGCTGCAGCGTGCCGTCGAGGCGAAGCTCGCCGCCGCCGTCGCCGTCGCGCTGCACGACCTCGATCTCGTAGAGCGTCGCGCGCTGGCGGACCTGCAGCGTGCAGTGCGTCCACGCCGCCGGCAGACGCGGCGCGAGGACGAGGCGCACGCCGCCGTCGGCGGCGACGCGGCGAAGGCCGAGCAGCGACTCGACGACGAGCCGGTACATCCAGCCCGCCGAGCCGGTGTACCAGCTCCAGCCGCCGCGGCCGGTGTGCGGCGCGACGCTGTAGACGTCGGCGGCCATGACGTACGGCTCGACCTTGTAGCGCGCGACCGCGTCGCGGCTGTCGCCATGCCGCACCGGATTGATCATGTCGAGCAGCTGCCACGCGCGCTCGCGCTCGTCGAGCGCTGCGAACGCCATCGCCGCCCAGATCGCGCCGTGCGTGTACTGGCCGCC
>DASSRF010000172.1:0-4624 GCA_035701945.1 Caldimonas sp.
CCGCGCGGTGCTCCTGCAGCAACGAGACGAGGCGGTCGAGCTCGGGGATCGAGACCTCGTAGTCGTCGCGCAGGCTCGCGTGCGATGCGTTCATGAGCTCGCCGAGCGCCTGGGCGTCGCTGCCGCCGACGGCGCGCAGCACGCGAGCGTTCTCGGTGACCACGTGCCGCGCGCGCCGCTGCAACGGATCGGGAAGCGCCTCGAGCTGCTCGACGCGCCGGACGTCGCGCAGGCTCGCGACGCCGAGGAGCCGGCACGCTTCCTCGCACTCGCTGCGCCGCTGGTTGAACCCGCTCGTGACGAGCGAGCGCGGCATTCCGGAGTCGAGGACGAGCACCGCGGCTCCGTCGGGCAACGACCACAGCCTGGTCGCGAGCGTGCGAGCGTCGAGGAAGAGCGCGTGCTCGGTGTCGGCGAGGCTTGACGCCATCTGGTCCATGATCCCGCAGCGCACGCCCGCGTAGTCGATCTCGGCGCGCTGGGCGAGCTTGGCGATCGCGACGTCGTCGAGCGGGAGCTTCAGCACCGTGCGCAGCGCGCGCAGCGTCGCGACCTCGAGCGCTGCGCTCGACGACAGCCCGACTCCCATCGGCAGCTCGGAGCCGACGTGGATGTCGAGCGGCGGGACGTCGAAGCCGACGATGCCGACCTCGGCGATGCAGCCGTAGACGTAGCGCCCGAACGGCTCGTCGGGGAGGCGGTCGCGGCGAAACGCGAGCGGCCTCGCGAAACCGTCCGAGCGCAGCGTGAAGTCGCTGCCTGCTGCCAGGCCGACCGACACCGTCGTCTGCTGCGGCAGCGCGATCGGCAGCACGAAGCCGTCGTTGTAGTCGGTGTGCTCGCCGAGCAGGTTGACGCGCCCGGGAGCGCTCGCGACGGCGTCGGGGGCGCGTCCGAAGGCGTCCTGGAATCCGCGAGTCACGTCAGCTCGACCTTGACCGCCTGCAGCTCGCGTGCCTTCTGCTCGGGCAGGGCGTCCATCGCGTAGAACCCCGCGCCGAGCTCGGTGCCGGCGAGGAACTTGAGCCGCTCGCGCGCGCGGTACGGCGGCGCGATCTGCGCGTGCAGGTGCGCGCCGGGGTGCAGGTCGCCGTCGCACGGCGCCTGGTACCACGCCATCAGGTAGGGCATCGGGCGCTGCCAGAGACCATCGAGCTTCAGGAGCACGGTCTTCAGCGCGCGCGCGAGGTCGGCGCGCTCGTTCCCGGAAAGCTCGGTGAACTGCGCCGCGGCGCGGACGGGCGCGACCCAGCACTCGTACGGGTAGCGCGCGCAGACCGGGACGAAGGCGACCGCGTGCTCGCCTTCGTACAGCAGGCGAACGCGGTCGTTGCGCTCGCTTGCGATCATCGCTTCGAGCGGGCCGATCCCGTGCGCGGCGGCGTGCTCGCGCGCCAGCGCATCCATCCGCGCCGCGACGGGGGGCACGACCGGGTACGCGTAGATCTGGCCGTGCGGATGGTGCAGCGTCGCGCCGACCTCGACGCCGCGGTTCTCGAACGGAAAGACGCAGCGCACGTCGTCTCGCGCGCCGAGCCGGCGCGTGCGGTCGCCCCAGACCTCGAGCAGCAGCTCGATGTGGCCGAGCGCGAGCGCGCCGAGCGACGTCGTCCGCTCGGGCGTGTAGACGACGACCTCGCAATGGCCGCCGGCGGGCGCGGTCGCGACGTGCAGCTCGGGGACCACGGCCGTGCCATGGCCGCCGAGCGCGGGAAAGCGGTTGTCGAACACCGCGACTTCCCAGTCGCCCGCGGGCAGCTCGGTCGGACGCTCGCGATCGATCGTCGCCGCGAGCGGGTCGTACTCGGGAGGCGGCTGGAACGTCCGGTCCTGGCGGTGCGCCGCGTACGTCACCCATTCGCCGCGCAGCGGATGCCAGCGCAGGTGCGCCTTGCTCGCGAGCGGCTCGGCGAACGGGCTCGGCGCGTCGGCGATCGCTGCCAGCGGCGCGCGCGAATAGAGCGTCAGTGCGCGGCCGTCCGGCTTGGTCAGCTCGAGCGAATGCATCGTCGCAAGTCAGGCTGCGCCCGGGATGTAGGTGCGCGACGCCGTCGTCGCCTTCCTGATCCGCGCCAGCGGGATCTTCGGGGTCCGGTCGGCGCGCAGCAGCCCGTTCGCTTCCTGGAACGTGTCGGTGAACTGCGTGTAGCAGAAGCCGCTGAAGAGCGCGGTGTGGACGACGGCGTCGACGATCCGCTCGAACAGCTCGGCGAGCTCGTCGGTGTCCTTGGCGGTGCTGTAGCCCCACGTGTGCGGCGCGCCCGGCGACTTGGCGCGGGCGAGCGCGATGCCGCCGAACTCGGTCAGCATGATCGGCTGGCCGCGGTGCGGATAGCCGTCGAGCGTGAGCACGCGACCGCCGGGACGGCGGCGGTCGAACAGCTGCTCGGTCTTGATCTCCGGGCCGTAGCGCTGCCGCAGGTGCTCGGTGTTGGCGTCGTAGTCGTGGATGCCGATGATGTCGGTCGCGCTCGACTCCCAGCCGTCGTTGCCGATCACCGGCCGGGTCGCGTCGAGCGTCTTGGTCAGGTGGTAGAGCGCCTCGACGGCGTGGCGCTGCGCCTGCTGCGCGGTCAGCTCCGGCACGCCCCACGACTCGTTGAACGGGATCCAGGCGACGACGCACGGGTGGCTGTAGTCGCGCTCGATCGCCTCCGACCACTCGCGCACCGTGCGCTTGATCGCGGTGCGCGTGAAGCGGTAGGCCGACGGCATCTCCTCCCAGACCATCAGCCCCAGCTTGTCGGCCCAGTAGAGGTAGCGCGGGTTCTCGATCTTCTGGTGCTTGCGAACGCCGTTGAAGCCCATCGCCTTGGCGAGCTCGACGTCCTGGCGGAGCGCGTCGTCGCTCGGCGCCGCCATCAGCGTGTCGGGCCAGTAGCCCTGGTCGAGGACCATGCGAAGCATGTACGGACGGCCGTTGAGCATGAAGCGGTCGCGCAGGATCGACACCGACCGCAGCGCCGTGTACGACGTGAACTCGTCGAGCACGCGGTCGCCCGCGAGCAGCCGCACGGTCGCGTCGAGCAGCGTCGGCTGCTCGGGGCTCCACAGCAGCTCGTTGCGGAAGTCGTCGATGCCGGGGTCGGCGAGGACGATGACGCGGTCGGCCTCGTTGTCGATCACCTGGTAGCGGTCGCGCGCGAGCAGGCGCTTGCCGTGGCAGAGGGTCACCTCGATCGCGAGGTCCTCGAGCGGGTCGCCGGCGACGCGAGTCTCGAAGCGAAGCGCGTAGCTCTCGACGTGCGGTGTCCAGCGGATCTTGTCGACGTAGGTGCGGGCGACGCGCTCGATCCAGACGGTCTGCCAGATGCCGGTCGTGCGCGGATACCAGATCGCGTGCGGCTCCTTCTGCCAGTCCTGCTTGCCGCGCGGCTTGGTGAGATCGTGCGGGTCGTCGACGACGAGCACGGTCACCTTCTGCCGGCCCGACGGCTGCAGGAGCGACGTGATGTCGGCGGCAAAAGGCGTGTGCCCGCCCTCGTGCGTCGCCGCCAGGTGGTTGTTGACCCAGACCTTGGCCGAATAGTCGACCGCGCCGAAGCGCAGGATCGCGCGACCGTCGTCGGGCAGCAGCTCGAAGTCGCGCTCGTACCAGCAGCACGCGTGAAAGCCGCGGTCGCCGATCCCGCTCGCCTCCGACTCGGGCGGGAACGGGACCTGGATCGTGCGGTCCCAGCCGTCGATCTCGAGCGGGTGGTGGAGAGTCTGCTCGTCGTCGAAGAGGAAGCGCCAGGTGCCGTCGAGCGAGATCCAGCGCTCGCGCTGCAGCAGGGGATTGGGGTGGGCTCTCAGCGGGTCGGTCACCGTGCCTGTGCTCCTGTCGACGACGAGCCGATTCTGAGGCGCGTCGCGCACCCTCCGTTCCGCGCCTCGCGCGTTGCCGGCAGTTTTTCGCGCTCGCGCCGGTCGGTCTCAGCCCGCCGTTGCGAGCTTGCGCTGCGTCGTCGCTTCGTCGGCGATGCGTTCGGCGGCGTTCGCGGTGCCGCTCGCGCCGCGGTCGGCGGTCGCGAGCGCAGCGGCGAGCGCGTCGCGGACCTTGCCGGCGGCGGCGTCCCACGAATGCTCGCTCACGCAAGCGCGCATGCGCTCCTCGCGGGCGGCGCGACCGGCGTCGGACTCGGCGAGCGCGTCGCGACAGCCGGCGACGAACGCGTCGGCGTCTCCCGCGATCGCGACGAGCTCGCCGAACATCGCACGCACGTCGTGGATCGGCGTCGAGACGATCGGCTTTCCCGCCGCCATGTACTCGAGCGTCTTGGTCGGGCTGATGAACTCGGTCGATTCGTTGATCGCGAACGGCATCAGGCAGACGTCCCAGCCGGCGACGAGCTGCGGCAGCAGCGCGTACGGCTGCTGGCCGAGCCAGTGCAGGTTGGCGCGCCGCGGCAGCGCCTGCGGATCGATCTTCGCGACCGGGCCGACCATCACGACCTGCCACGCCGGGTCGGCGTCGGCGACGCGGGCGACGAGGTCGAGGTCGAGGCGCTCGTCGATGACGCCGAAGAAGCCGAGCCGCGGCCGCGCGGTCGCCCCCTGCAGCGCGTCGGCCTTCGCCATCGCGGCGGCATCGGCGGTCGCACGCGCCGCCGCGTAGTGCTCGGCGTCGACCGCGCTCGGCACG
>DASSRF010000173.1:0-11095 GCA_035701945.1 Caldimonas sp.
GCCGCGGTTCTTCTCGGTGCGCACGAGCCCGGACTCGTCGAGCATGCGGAAGGCCTCGCGCAGCGGGCCGCGCGAGACGCCGAGCCGCGCGGCGAGCGCCATCTCGGTCAGCTTGTCGCCGGGACGCAGCTCGCCCGACAGGATCATGCGCTCGAGCTCGCCCTGGACGACGCTCGACAGCGAGCTCGTCTGCAGGAGCGCGATGGTCGGATGCGGCGCGGCGGCCGCGGCGACGGCTGGCATCGCCCGAGTAGAAACCATGCCCCGCCGATTGTCAACAATCTCCAAAAAACAGTTGACTTGGATGGGGCGACCGCCGAGACTGCACCGCCGTCGCCGCGGCGAACCGTCACCGAACGGGCCTCGGCTGTGCGAGCGGCGCGGTTCGCTCGCCGACGCGATCACCGACACAACCAGGGGAGATGCGCATGGTTCCGGCTTCACTCAGGGCGCTCGTCGCCGCAGCGCTCGTCGTCGCCGCCACCGGCGCGGCGGCGCAGAAGACCCAGCTCACGGTGTACACCGCGCTCGAGACCGACCAGCTCAAGGCCTACGAGGCCGGCTTCGCCAAGGTCCAGCCGAACATCGAGATCAAGTGGGTCCGCGATTCGACCGGAGTGATCACCGCCAAGCTGCTCGCCGAGAAGGCGAACCCGCAGGCCGACGTGATCTGGGGCGTCGCCGCGTCGAGCCTCGCGCTCTTCGACCAGCAGGGCATGCTCGAGCCGTACGCGCCGCTCAACCTCGACGCGATCATGAGCATCTATCGCGACAAGAAGAACCCGCCGGCGTGGTGGGGGATGGACGTGTACGGCGCGGTGCTGTGCTTCAACACGGTCGAGGCGCAGAAGAAGAACATTCCGAAGCCGGAGACGTGGAAGGACCTGACCAAGCCGGTCTACAAGGGCTACGTCGTCATGCCCAACCCGGCGTCGTCGGGGACCGGCTACTTCGACGTCGCCGCCTGGCTGCAGCTCTGGGGCGACGACGGCGGCAAGGGCGGCGGCTGGAAGTACATGGACGCGCTGCACGAGAACATCGCGCAGTACACGCACTCGGGCTCGAAGCCCTGCAACATGGCGGCGACGGGCGAGACGGTCGTCGGCATCTCGTTCGAGTACCGCGGCCACAGCAACAAGCAGAAGGGCGCCCCGATCGACCTCGTCTTCCCGAAGGAGGGCCTCGGCTGGGACCTCGAGGCGTTCGCGATCTACAAGGGCACGAAGAAGCTCGACGCCGCCAAGAAGCTCGCCGACTGGGCGTCGAGCAAGGACGCGATGGTGCTCTACGGCAAGAACTTCGCGATCACCGCGCAGCCGGGGGTCGCGCCGAAGCTCGCCAACATTCCCGCCGACTACGAGAGCCGTCTGATCAAGATGGACTTCAACACGTCGGCCAAGAACCGCGAAGGCACGCTCGCCGAGTGGAACAAGCGCTACAACGCGAAGTCGGAACCGCGCAAGTGAGCCCGTCGGCGCGGCGCGATTCCGGCGCCGCGCCGGGCGGGTCCGCAGCGCCGGGCGACCCGTACCTCACGCTCGCCGGCGTTCGCAAGACCTTCGGCGCCTTCACGGCGCTGCACGACGTCGCGCTCGCGGTCGAGCGCGGCGAGTTCGTCTGTTTCCTCGGGCCGTCGGGCTGCGGCAAGACGACCCTGCTCAGGATCATCGCCGGGCTCGAGTCGCAGACGGCGGGCCGCATTCGCCAGGCCGGCCGCGACATCTCGGCGCTGCCGCCGGCCGAGCGCGACTACGGGATCGTCTTCCAGTCGTACGCGCTCTTTCCCAACCTGACGGTCGCGGACAATGTCGCCTACGGCCTCGTCAACCGCAAGGTGCCGCGGCGCGTCGCGGCCGAGCGCGTCGACGAGCTGCTGAAGCTGGTCGGGCTGCCGGGCAGCGGGCCGAAGTTTCCGGCGCAGCTCTCGGGCGGGCAGCAGCAGCGCATCGCGCTGGCGCGCGCGCTGGCGACGTCGCCGGGCCTGCTCCTGCTCGACGAGCCGCTGTCGGCGCTCGACGCGCTCGAGCGCGTCCGCCTGCGCCAGGAGATCCGGTCGCTGCAGCGAAAGCTCGGCGTCACGACGATCATGGTGACGCACGACCAGGAAGAGGCGCTCTCGGTCGCCGACCGGATCGTCGTCATGAACCACGGCGTGATCGAGCAGGTGGGGACGCCGCTCGAGGTCTATCGCGATCCGGCGACGCCGTTCGTCGCCGATTTCGTCGGCAAGATCAACGTGCTGTCGGGTCGGCTCCATCCCGGGCGTCGGGTCGAGATCGGCGAGACGCGATTCGAGTGCGGCCACGACAGCGACTCCGTGCGCGACGTCAAGGTCTATCTGCGTCCGGAGGACGTCCTCGCGCGGCCGATCGCGCCGGGCGACGCGAACGTGTTCCACGGCACGATCGACAAGATCGAGTTCCTCGGCTCGTACTGCCTGGTCCGGGTGGCCCCCGAAGCGATGGGTGCGCAGGCGATCACGGTCTATCTCTCGCTCAACTTCCTCGCCGAGCAGGGCCTCGAAGTCGGCAGTCGGCTGCCTCTCAAGCTGCTGCCCGAGCGGATGCGCCTGTTCTGACGGCGCAGCCTCCGATCTCGCGCGTCGTGCCCGCCGCCGTCCTGCCCGCTCCCGAGTTCGCCGCGGTCCGCCAGCGCGCGCACTGGACCGACCGCATCGCGCACGCCGGGCTGGCGCTGATCGCGCTCGTGCTCGTCGCCTTCCTCGCGCTGCCGCTCGCATCGATCCTCGCGAAGGCGGTGCAGAGCGGCGCCGGCGAGTTCGTCGGCCTCGCCAACTTCGCCAACTACCTGCGGACGCCGGCGCTGCTGCAGTCGTTCTTCAACACCGTCTGGGTGTCGGCGCTCGTCACCGTGATCACGGTGCCGCTCGCGTTCTGGTTCGCCTACGCGCTCGCGCGCAGCTGCATTCCGGCAAAGCCGATGTTCCGGACGATCGCGCTGATCCCGCTGCTCGCCCCGTCGCTGCTCGCCGCGATCTCGCTCATCTACTGGTTCGGCAACCAGGGCGCGGCGCGCGCGCTGCTCGCCGCGTTCGGGGTCGAGAACATCTACGGTGCGCAGGGCATCGTCATCGCCGAGTGCTTCGCGGTCTTTCCGCACGCGCTGATGATCCTGTTGTCGGCGCTGACGCTCGCCGACGCGCGCCTCTACGAAGCGGCCGAGGCGCTCGGCACGTCGACCCGGCGCAAGTTCTTCACGATCACGCTGCCGGGCGCCAAGTACGGCCTCATCTCGGCGACGCTGGTCTGCTTCACGCTCGTCATGACCGATTTCGGCATTCCGAAGGTGATCGGCGGCAACTTCAACATGCTCGCCACCGACGTCTTCAAGCTCGTCATCGGCCAGCAGGATTTCCAGAACGGCGCCGTCGTCGGCCTGCTGCTGCTGACGCCCGCGGTGCTCACCTTCGGCATCGACTGGCTGCTGAGGCGCCGACAGACCGCGATGCTGAGCGCGCGCGCCGTTCCGTACCGGGCCAGGCCGTCGCGCGGCTTCGACGCGGTGATGCTCGCGTACGTCGTCGTGATCGCCGCGCTGATGCTGGCGATGCTCGGCATGGCGGTGTTCGCGTCGTTCGCGACGTACTGGCCCTACAACCTCGCGCCGACGTTCGCGCACTACACGATGGGCCTGGTCGACGCCGAGGTCGGCGACGCCTTCCTGAACAGCCTGCGGCTCGCCGCCGGCACCGCGTTCTTCGGCACCGCGGTCGTGTTCGTCGGCGCGTACCTGCTCGAGAAGACGCGCGGCTTCGACGCCATGCGGCCGGTCGTGACGCTGCTGTCGATGCTGCCGATGGCGGTGCCCGGCCTGGTGCTCGGCCTCGGCTACATCTTCTTCTTCAACGCGCCCGGCAATCCCCTCGGCGGCCTCTACCAGACGATGACGCTGCTCGTCTTCTGCACGATCGTCCACTTCTACACGACCGGGCACCTGACCGCGGTGACGGCGCTGAAGCAGCTCGACGGCGAGTTCGAGGCGGTCTCCGCCTCGCTGAAGGTGCCGTTCTTCCGCACGTTCTGGCGCGTGACGCTGCCGATCTGCACGCCGACGCTGATCGACATCGCGCGCTACTTCTTCGTCAACGCGATGACGACGATCTCGGCGGTCGTCTTCCTCTATTCGCCGGACACCAAGGTCGCGTCGATCGCGATCCTCAACCTCGACGAGCTCGGCGACTCGGGAGCGGCGGCGGCGTGCGCCGTCCTCATCACCGCGACGTCGACGGTCGTGACGCTGCTCTTCGCCGGCGCCGGCGCGCTGATCGACCGGCGCACCCAGGCGTGGCGGCGCACCGCTTCGAGCTAGCCGGCCGCATTCCGAGCGCCAGGAGACGACACCGATGCAACGCGACCCGATCCTTCTCACGCCAGGCCCGCTGACGACGACCGAGCGCACCAAGCGCGCGATGCTGCACGACTGGGGCTCGTGGGACGCTTCGTTCATCGCCGTCACCGCCGAGATCAGGAAGCGCCTGCTCGCGATCGTCCACGGCGAGGGAACGCACGTCGTCGTCCCGCTCCAGGGCAGCGGCACGTTCTCGGTCGAGGCGGCGGTCGCTTCGGTCGTGCCGCGCGACGGCCACGTCCTGGTCCTCGACAACGGCGCCTACTGCAAGCGGATGGGGCGTCTGTCGACGCTGATGGGGCGCAGGACGACGGTGCTCGCGCGCCGCGAGGACGCCCCGGTCGCCGCCGAGGAGCTCGAGGCCGCGCTCGCCGCCGACGCGAGCATCACGCACGTCGGCCTCATCCATTGCGAGACGGGAACCGGCGTCCTCAACCCGCTGCAGCAGATCGCCGACGTCTGCGCGCGCCGCGGCAAGGGCCTCATCGTCGATGCGATGAGCTCGTTCGCCGCGCTGCCGATCGACGCCCGCGCGGTCCGCTTCGACGCGCTCGTCGCGGCGAGCGGCAAGTGCCTCGAAGGCGTTCCCGGCATGGGCTTCGTCTTCCTGCGCAACGACGTCGTCGCGAAGGCCGCGGGCAACTCGCACTCGCTCGCGATGGACCTGCACGACCAGCACGTCTACATGGAGAAGACCGGCCAGTGGCGCTTCACTCCTCCGACGCACGTCGTGGCCGCGCTCGTCGAGGCGATGCGCCAGTTCGACGAAGAAGGCGGCCAGCCGGCGCGGCTGGCGCGCTACACCGCCAACTGCGAGGCGCTCGTCGGCGGCATGGACGCGCTCGGCTTCGTGCCGTTCCTGCCTCCCGAGGTGCAGGCGCCGATCATCGTCACGTTCCACGCGCCGGCCGATCCGCACTACGACTTCAAGCGCTTCTACGACGCGGTCAAGGCGCGCGGCTTCATCCTCTATCCGGGCAAGCTCACGCAGCTCGAGACGTTTCGCGTCGGCTGCATCGGCGCGATCGGGCCTGCCGAGATGAAGGAGGCGGTTGCCGCGGTCGCCGGCGCGATGCAGTCGCTCGGCATCGCCGACGGCCGGCCGCCTTCGTCGGTGCTCGATGAACGCCTCACAATGACGCCATGACGACTCCCACTCCCGAGCATCCCGCGCTCACCGCGGTACGCAAGAGCGGCAGCAGCAAGGTCAAGGTCGCGGTCAGCGACATCGACGGGGTGCTTCGCGGCAAGTACCTGCAGGTCGAGAAGTTCCTCGGCGCCGCCGAGCCTTCGCCCGCGGGAGGCTTCGGCTTCTGCGACGTCGTCTTCGGCTGGGACGTCGGCGATCAGACCTACGACAACACGACGCTCACGGGCTGGCAGCACGGCTTTCCCGACGCGCTCGCTCGCCTCGACCTCGCGACGCAGCGGCTCGTGCCGTGGGACAACAACGTGCCGTTCTTCCTCGGCGAGTTCGTTCTCGCCGACCACTCGCCGTCGCCGATCTGCCCGCGCCAGACGCTGAAGCGCGTCCTCGCGCGCGCCGCCAAGATGGGCTTCACGCCAATGTGCGGCATGGAGTTCGAGTGGTTCAACTTCGCCGAGACGCCGCAATCGTGGGCGGCGAAACAGGGCGTCGCTCCCGAGCCCATCACGCCCGGAATGTTCGGCTATTCGCTCCTGCGCATGAACCGCAACCGCGAGTTCATGAACGCGCTGATGGACGAGATGCTCGCCTTCGGCGTCCCGATCGAGGGGCTGCACACCGAGACGGGCCCCGGCGTCTACGAGGTCGCGATCGCGTTCGGCGAGGCGCTCGAGCAGGCCGACCGCTCGATCCTCTTCAAGACCGGCGCCAAGGAGATCGGCGCGCGCTTCGGGATCATGCCGAGCTTCATGGCCAAGTGGAGCCAGAAGTACCCGGGCTGCAGCGGCCACATCCACCAGAGCCTGAAGGAAGGCAAGGACGGCAAGGCCAACCTCTTCTACGACGCCGGCTCGCCGCGAAAGATGAGCGCGCTGTTCGAGAGCTACGTCGCCGGCCAGGTCGCTTGCCTGATGGAGTTCGCGCCGATGTTCTGGCCGACGATCAACAGCTACAAGCGGCTCGTCGACGGCTTCTGGGCGCCGGTCAAGCCGACCTGGGGGATGGACAACCGCACCGCGAGCTTTCGCGTCATCGCCGGCAGCCCGAAGGCGACGCGGCTCGAGACGCGCTGCCCGGGCTCGGACGTCAACCCGTATCTCGCGATGGCCGCGGTGATCGCCGCCGGGCTGCACGGCGTCGAGAAGGGGCTCAAGCTCGGCGCGCCGATCACCGGCACCAACGTCGGCGGCGAGAACGTCGAGCGCGCGCCGCGGACGTTGATCGAGACGACGCGCATCTTCAAGGGCTCTGAGATCGCGCGCGACTGGCTCGGCGACGACTTCGTCGACCACTTCGCGGCGACGCGCGACTGGGAGTGGCGGCAGTGGCTCGACGGCGTCACCGACTGGGAAATGAAGCGCTACTTCGAGATCATCTGATGGCGATCACGCGATTCGCGTTTCCGACGACGATCCACTTCGGCCCGGGCGCGCGCAAGCTCGTCGGCGAGCACCTGCGCTCGCACGGCGTCAAGCGTCCGCTCGTCGTCACCGACAGGGGACTCGCGGCGCTGCCGCTGATCGCCGGGCTGCGCGACGAGCTCGCCGGCGCCGGGCTCGAGGTCGCGGTGTTCGGCGGCGTCTTCGGCAATCCCACCGCGTCGCAGGCGATGGCGGGCGCCGCTGCGTACCGCGCCCACCGCGCCGACGCCGTCGTCGGCGTCGGCGGCGGCGCCGCGCTCGACGTCGCCAAGGTCGTCGGCGTCATCGCGACCAAGGGCGGCGAGGCGCTCGAGTACGCGTACGACCATCCGAACGTGCGCGCGATCGACTCCGGCGTGCCGCACTTCGTCGCGCTGCCGACGACGTCGGGAACCGGCAGCGAAGTCGGCCGCAGCGCGGTGATCAGCGAGGACGACACCCACGTCAAGCGGATCGTCTTCTCGCCCAACATCCTCGCCAAGGCCGTCTTCGCCGACCCCGAGCTGACGCTCGGCCTGCCGCCCGCGGTGACGGCGGCGACCGGCATGGACGCGCTGACGCACAACGTCGAGAGCTACCTGTCGCCGGCTTACCACCCCTTGTGCGACGGCATCGCGCTCGAGGGCACGCGGATCGCCGCGCGCGCGCTCGCCACCGCGGTGCGCGAGCCCGCGAACCTCGCCGCGCGCAGCGACATGATGATGGCCTCGATGATGGGGGCGATCGCGTTCCAGAAGGACCTCGGCGCCGTCCATTCGTGCGCGCACGCGCTCGGCACGGTCTGCGACCTCCACCACGGGCTCGCCAACGCGCTGATGATCGACACCGTCCTCGCCTGGAACGCCACCGCGGTGCCGGCGAAGTTCGACGAGCTCGCGCACGCCGTCGGCGCGAAGGGCGGAGCGCAAGGATTCCTCGCCTGGCTTCGCGAGCTGAAGACGACGATCGGCATCGCGCCGAATCTGTCGGCGCTGGGGGTGAAGAAAGACGCGATCCCGCGCCTCGTCGAAGTCGCCGTTGCCGACATCTGCCACCAGACCAATCCGCAGCCGGTCACGGCGAAGGACTTCGAACGTCTGTTCGCGGAGGCCTTGTGAAGGATCGCGTCAAGGTCGGCATCTCGGCGTGCTTCTTCCACGCCGACCCGACGCGGCCGATCTTCACCGGCAAGACGCTGCAGTACGTCGAGCAGTCGATCGCGCACTGGGTGGCGTCGTCGGGCGAGGCGCTGCCGGTGATGATCCCGAGCCCGGTGGGCGACACGCAGAAGGGCGACGTCTCGCTCGCCGACTACGCCGACTGGCTCGACGCGCTCGTCCTCGAGGGCGGCTCCGACGTCTCGCCGACGAGCTACGGCGAAACGGCGATCGACGAGCGCTGGCGCGGCGATCGCGTTCGCGACGACTACGAGCGTGCGCTCCTCGCCGCGTTCGAGCAGCGCGGCAAGCCCGTGCTCGGCGTCTGCCGCGGGCTGCAGCTGATGAACGTCGCGTTCGGCGGCACGCTGCTGCAGGACATCGAGACGCAACGGCCGGGCAGCGTCCGCCACCGCGACGCGGGCCTCTACGACCGCAACGTGCATGTCGTCGAGTTCGAGCCGGGGACGCGGCTCGCGCGCGTCTTCGAAGGCACGCGCTCGGCGACGGTCAACAGCGTCCACCACCAGGGAATCAAGGACCTCGCCGCCGGTTTCGTCGTCGAGGCGCGCTGCCCGAGCGACGGCATGATCGAGGCGATCCGCCGGCCCCACGGCCCGTACCTGGCTGCCGTGCAGTGGCACCCCGAGTTCCACCGCGCCGGCGAAGGGACGCTCGACGACCGGCCGCTCCTCGACGATTTCGTCGCCGCCGCGCGCACGGCGCGCGCCACCGCATGACGACCACGCTCGAGATCACCAACCCCGCCGACGGCAGCGTGCTCGCCGAGGTTCCTGCCGACGACGCCGCGAGCGTGGCCGCGAAGTTCGGCCGCGCGCGCCGCGCGCAGCCGTCGTGGGCGGCGACGCCGCTCGCCGGGCGCAGCGCCGCGATCCGGCGCTTTCGCGCCGCCGTCGAGCGCGAGCTCGAGACGCTCGCGCGCACGCTGACGCAGGAGGTCGGCAAGCCGCTGCAGCAGTCGAGGAACGAGCTCAACGGCTTCCTCGGCCGGATCGACTTCTTCCTCGCCGAGGTCGAGAAGACGACCGCGCCCGAGACCGTGTTCGCCGACGGCGCGATGACCGAGCGCATCGATCACGATCCGCTCGGCGTCGTCGCCAACGTCTCGGCGTGGAACTATCCGTACTTCGTCGGCGGCAACGTCTTCGTCCCGGCGCTCCTGACGGGCAACGCGGTGCTCTACAAGCCGTCGGAGTTCGCGACGCTGACCGGGCAGCACGTCGAGCGGCTGCTCCACGGCGCCGGCATTCCGCAAGACGTCTTCCTCATCGTCGTCGGCGCCGGCGACGTCGGCGCTGCGCTTCTCGAGCAGCCGGTCGACGGCGTCTTCTTCACCGGCTCGGTCGCGACCGGAGCGAAGATCGCCGCGCAGATGGGCGCACGCATGGTGCGGCTGCAGCTCGAGCTCGGCGGCAAGGACCCGACCTACGTCGCCGACGACGCCGATCCGAAAGCCGCCGCCGAGTCGCTCGCCGACGGCGCGATGTACAACACCGGCCAGAGCTGCTGCTCGGTCGAGCGCATCTACGTCCACGAGCGCATCCACGACGACTTCGTCCGCCACTTCGTCGCGACGGTCGCGGCGTTCAGGGTCGGCGACCCGCTCGCCGAAGGCAGCTACATCGGCCCGCTGACGCGCCGCCCGCAGCTCGACGTCCTCGACGCGCAGGTCGCCGACGCGCTCGCCAAGGGCGCCAAGCTCGCTGCCGGCGGCAAGCGCATCGAGCGCGCAGGCAACTGGTTCGCGCCGACGGTGCTCACGAACGTCGACCACACGATGGCGGTGATGCGCGACGAGAGCTTCGGGCCGATCATCGGCATCCAGAAGGTCGCGAGCGACGACGAGGCGCTCGCGCTGATGAACGACACGCGTTACGGCCTCACCGCAGGTGTCTACACGCGCGACGAGTCGCGCGCGGCGAAACTGCTTCGCGCCGTTCGCGCGGGCAGCGTCTACTGGAACTGCTGCGATCGCGTCAGCCCGCGCCTGCCGTGGTCGGGCCTCGGCGACTCGGGAGTCGGCGTCACGCTCTCGACGTACGGCATCCAGACGTTCACGCGACCGCGCGCGTGGCACCTGCGCGCGGCCTAGGCGGTGCTGCATCGCGTGGACGCGCCGCCGTCGACGTCTCCCCGCCTCGCGCTCTTCGATCTCGACGGCACGCTCCTCGCCGGCGACACCGACGTCCTCTGGTGCGCCTTCCTCGTCGATGAGGGCATCCTCGACCGCGAGACGTTCGGCGCCGCCAACCGCGACGTCGCCGATCGCTACGCCCGCGGCGCGATCTCGGCCGACGAGTTCGCGGGCTTCTACGCGGCGACGCTCGCCGGGCGCTCGCCGTCCGCATGGGCGCCGCTGCGCGATCGTTTCGTTCGCGTCGCGATCGAACCCAGGATCCGCGGCGCGGCGCGCGCGCTCGTCGCGCGGCATCGCGACGCCGGCGAACGGCTCGTCCTCACGACGGCGACGAACCGGTTTCTCGCCGCGCCGATCGCAGCTTCGCTCGGCATCGCCGAGCTGATCGCGACCGAGCTCGAGGTTGCGGCCAACGGCGACTTCAGCGGCCGGACGACCGGGGTCGTCAACATGCGCGGCGGCAAGGTCGCGCGCATCGCGGCTTGGCTCGGCGCGCAACGCCTGCCGCCGTCGGTGCTCGCCGATGCGATCTTCTACAGCGACTCGGTCAACGACCTGCCGCTCCTCGAGGCCGTCGGCACGCCGGTCGTCGTCGACCCGGATGCGCGGTTGCGCGAAGAGGGCGCGCGGCGCGGATGGCGCGTCGTCAGCCTCGCCTGAGCGCGTTCACATCGCGAGCGCGCGCCAGACGAGCGAGCCGCCGCTCGCGAGCAGCAGGATCCAGATGACGCGCGCGGCGCGGCGCGGCGCGAGTCGCATGTGCAGCCGGCTGCCGATGAAATAGCCGAGCACGGCGCACGGCAGCAGCCCGAGCGCGAGCGGCAGCAGCGACGGCTGCAGCATCAGCCCGCTCGCCGAGAAGAGC
>DASSRF010000174.1:0-4981 GCA_035701945.1 Caldimonas sp.
CGCCGTTCAGGCGGCTCGAGCCGATGCTCGCCGACTCGAACACCGCCTTCCACACGTCCTCGTCCTTGACGAGGGTGCCGTGGGTCGTGAACGGCGGCGTCGTCGGCAGCGTGATGCCGAGCGCGTCGCCGACGTTCGCGAGCGATTGGCCCGACAGGCGAAAGCGCCCCCGAAGGCCGGTGAAGTGGAGCGGATCGCGCGTCGTGCCGTCGAACGCGACCTCGGCGCGGCCGATCAGCGCGCGCAACGACAGCGGCTGCGATTGCGCCTCGGCGCCGTCGCCGAGGAACGCCAGCACGCCCGACGTGCGCAGGTCGATCCGCACCGGAAGGTCGCGGTACTGGCCGGTCGCCTTCAGCCGCAGGCCGCGCTCGTCGGGCGCGAGGCGGACGCTTTCGGCGGTCGCAGGGCCGCCGCGGGCGGCACCGCCGGCGCGGATGAAGATTCCGGAGGCCGCGCTGCTCGCCGCAGTCGCGCGCGCGGGCGTCGATGCCGCGTCGGCTGCGCTCGCCGCCGCCGCGGCCGACGCCGCCGCCGGTGCGCCACGATCGCCGCGACCCGACGCGCTGCCGTCGCTGAGCGAGAAGCGCGCGTCGATCCCGGCCGGCAGGACGCGATCGTGGTAGAGGACATGGCCGTCGCCGACGACGAGGCGGCCGAACGTCGGCAGCGACGCCTCGTGCTGCGCGGCGGCCTCGCTCTTCTCGCCGAACTGCCACGAGGCGCGGCCGTCGTCGAGCCGCTCGAGGATCGCGTCGAGCTCGCCGGCCTCGAGGTCGCGGATGTGCAGCGTCTTGCCGCGGTAGGCGCGCCAGAGGTCGAGGTAGCCGAGCTTGAGCGTGGCGTCGCGCGCGAGCATCGTGTGGCGTGTCGCGCTCCACGGCGGCGGCCCGATCTCGATCGAATCGGCATGGATGCGAACGCTGCCGAGCAGGCCGATGCGAACGCCCGACGATCCGCCAGGGTCGTCGAACGCGACGCTGCGGTCGAGCACCTTCGAGAGCCGGTGCTGCACCGGTCCGGCGAGAAACGGCCAGCCGATCGCTTCGCAGACGAGAACGACGGCGACGATCGCGACGACGGTCGAGATCAGCACCAGCGGCCAGCGAACGCCGCCTCGCCAGGCTGCGAGCGGACTTCTCATCGGCCCGATTGTTCCGAGCGCAGGGCGGGCGACGTATCGGCCCGCGCCGGCGAGACCTGTCGTCTCGCTCCTACAGTCGGCGCGCGAGCACCTCGGGATTGAGCACGGTCGGCGGCGTGCGACCGACCGCGGGGGCGAGCAGGCAGATCAGGTTCTCGGCGGCGAGGTTCGCCATCGCGCGCCGGGTCGGCAGGCTGGCGCTCGCGATGTGCGGCGTGAGAACGACGTTGGGCAGCGCGAGCAGCTCGGGATGCACGCTCGGCTCGCCTTCGAAGACGTCGAGCCCCGCCGCGGCGGGGCGGCCGGCGCGCAGCGCCGCGGCGAGCGCGGCGTCGTCGACGATGCCGCCGCGCGCGATGTTGACGATCGTCGCGGTCGGCTTCATGCGCGCGAGCTCGGCGGCGCCGACGAGGTGGTGCGACTCGGCGCTGTACGGAACGACGATCACGAGGTGGTCCGACTCGGCGAGCAGCGTCTCGCGCGAGACGTAGCGCGCGCCGAGCGCGCCCGCGACTTCGTCGGCAAGCGGCGAGCGGTTGTGATAGAGCACAGGCATCGCGAAGCCGTGCGCGCCGCGGCGCGCGATCGCCTGGCCGATCCGGCCCATGCCGAGGATGCCGAGCGTCGCGCCGTGGACGTCGCTGCCGGCGAACAGGTCGACGCTCCACTTCGTCCACTCGCCGCGGCGCAGGAACCGTTCGCTTTCGCCGACGCGCCGGGCCGCGGCCATCAGCAGCGCGAAGCCGAAGTCGGCGGTGGTCTCGCTGAGGACGCCGGGCGCGTTGCTGACCGCGACGCCGCGCGCGGTGCACGCCGCGACGTCGATGTTGTTGTAGCCGACCGCGAGGCTGCAGACGGCGCGCAGCTCGGGACAGGCGTCGAGCAGCGCGGCGTCGACGTCTTGCGTCCCGGTGACGAAGACGCCGGCCTTGCCCTGCAGCCGCGCGGTCAACTCGTCGCGACTCCAGATGTCGTCGGCGTCGTTCGTCTCGACGTCGAAGTGCTCGCGCAGCCGCGCGACGGTCTCGGGGAAGACACGGCGGCAGATCAGGATCGAAGGTCGCATCGGCTCGGGCGGTGGTGGCGTCAGTCGAGAAAGCGGGCGAAGCCGGCGACCGGCTCGCGCTCGGTGACGAGGGTGTTCTCGATCGCGCTCGCGTCGGCCCAGCCGAGCGACATGCCGCAGACGAGCTGCTCGTTGGCGGGCGCGCCGATCGCTTCGGTGACGATGCGATGAAACGGCGTGAACGCGGCCTGCGGGCAGGTGTCGAGGCCGTGCGCGCGCGCGGCGACCATGACGCCCTCGATGAACATGCCGTAGTCGAGCCAGCTGCCCTGGCGCAGGATGCGGTCGATCGTGAACATCAGTCCGACCGGAGCGCCGAAGAACTCGTAGTTGCGCCGGTGCTGCGCGTGCATCCGCGCCTTGTCGGTCTTGCCGATGCCGAGCAGGCCGTAGAGGTCCCAGCCGACCTTGCGGCGACGGTCGATGTACGGCGACACCCACTCGGTCGGGTAGTACGGGTACTCCTCCGTGTGGCGCGCGCTCTCCTCGGGGTCGTCGTAGGCGGCGACAAGCTTCCTCGACAGCGAGCGCAGCGGCTCGCCGGTGAGCACGTAGACCTTCCACGGCTGCGTGTTCGTTCCCGACGGCGCCCGCGAAGCGACGGCGAGGATCCGCTCGATCGTCGCGCGCGGCACCGGGGTCGGCAGGAACGCGCGGACCGAGCGGCGCGTGGCGATGGCCGCCTCGGCGGCGGCGACGTCGGCGGCGGGCGGGGTCGTCATCGGGCGCGATTGTCGGGGGTTCCTAGGGAGCCCCCACTAACCTTGTTGCAATGCACCAAAAAGTGCTTGCAATAGCGCGTCGGGCCTCTATACTTCATTCATGTTGCAGTGCAGCATAGCACGGCAGACAAGCCACCCCGCCCCGTACACCCCAGGAGAACCCACATGATGACCGTTGAACAATTCGTCAGCGTCCAGAAGAGCAACGTCGAGACGATGTTCGGCCTCGCCGGCACCGCCTTCGAAGGCGTCGAGAAGCTCGTCGAGCTGAACCTGCAAGTCGCGAAGTCGGCCATCAGCGAGGCCGCCCAGAACGTCCAGGCCGCGCTGTCGGTCAAGGACGCGCAAGAGCTGCTCGCGCTGCAAGCGAGCCTGTTCCAGCCGGCCGCCGAGAAGGTCGCCGCGTACAACCGCTACGTCTACGAGATCGCCTCGTCGACCGGCGCGGAAGTCTCGCGCGTCGCCGAAGCGACGGGCGCCGAAGCGCAAGCTCGCTTCATGTCGATCATCGACAACGCCGTCAAGAACGCGCCCGCCGGCACCGAGAACGCCGTCGCGCTCGTGAAGTCGGCCGTCGCCGCCGCGAACAACGCGATCGAGAGCGTCCAGAAGGCCGCCAAGCAAGCCGCCGAAGTCGCCGACGCGAACTTCCAGGCGATGTCGTCGACCGCCGTCCGCGCGACGCAGGCCGCGACGAAGTCGAGCAAGCGCGCTGCCGCCTAAGAGCAAGAGCGCCAGCGTCGCGCGAGCGACGCTTCTCACCGAGGCCCGGGTCCCCCTCCGGGCCTTTTCTCTTTCTAGAGCTGGCTCTTCGCTGCCAGCCGCTGGCGCAGCTCGGCGAGGTGCGCGACCGTGACGTCGCGCCCGGCCTTGATCGACTGCCGCCGCGTCGTGAAGTCGGCGCCCGAGACGCCGGCGAGCGCCGGCTGCAGGACGACGTCGGCATCGCGCAGCTCGTACGTCTTCAGCCCCTTGCCCATGATCGCGAACGTCTGCAGCAGCATCCGTGCGGCGTCGCCGGTGGGGTTGCCCTCCGGCACCGCCGAGATGTCGACCGCGATCACGAACTCGGCGCCCATCTCGCGCGCGTGGTGGACCGGGATCGGCGCCGAGAGGCCGCCGTCGACGTACTCGCGGCTGCCGATCCTCACCGGCTGGAACACCGCAGGCACCGCGCTCGACGCGCGCACCGCGGTGCCGGTGTCGCCGCGGCGAAACAGGATCGGCTGACCGCTGTCGAGGTCGGTCGCGGCGACGCCGAGCGGAATCTTCATCTGCTCGATCTGGCGATGGTTCGTCTTCTCGCGGATGAACCTGGCGAGCGCCTCGCCGCGGATCAGCCCGCGCCCGGGATACGACCAGTCGGCGAACGCGGTCTCGTCCATCGCGTCGGCGATCGCCGCCAGCTCGCGCCCGCTCCTTCCCGAGGCGAACAGCGCCGCGACGACGCTGCCGGCCGACGTGCCGACGACGAGGTCGGGGACGACGCCGTTCTCCTCGAGGGCCTGGATGACGCCGATGTGGGCGAAGCCGCGGGCAGCGCCGCCGCCGAGCGCGAGGCCGATCCGCGGTCGCCGCGGCGGTGGCGGTGGCGCCACGACAGGCGGCGATGTCGGTGCCGACGCCGCGGACGCGACCGCTGCGATGCCGCCGGTCGTCTTCGGCGCGCTCGAGCAGCCGGCGACACCGAGCGCACCGAGCGAGCCCATCGCGCAAGCGCCGGCGAGGCTGCGCAAGACGTCACGACGAGCGCATCGAGATCGCGCGACCGCATCGCGCGCGCTTTCCTTATGTCGCATCCGACATACCGAAGTGAAAAAACTGTGGTTCGTGGCCAAACGGGGCGTGACTAGAGTGCCGCTTCCGTCGCACGCGCGGCGGCGCTCGCCCGCGAACGACATTCTCGGGCAGCGCCGGCGGCACGCCGACGCTTCGGGTTTCGGGATGTACCGCTACGACAGCTTCGACCGCGACTTCGTCCACGCACGGGCGCGGCAGTTCCGCGACCAGCTCGAGCGCCATCTCGCCGGCGAGCTGAGCGCCGACGAC
>DASSRF010000175.1:0-2013 GCA_035701945.1 Caldimonas sp.
GTGGTTGCACTCGAGGACGAGCGCGTCGACGCCGCGAACGCCGTCGAGCATGTGCTCGGTGATCGAGCCGAGGTCGGTGAGGACGCCGACGCTCGCGTTGCCGTCGCTGCAGCGCAGCTGGAGCGGCTCGGCGGCGTCGTGCGCGACCGTGAACGGCGTCAGCTCGAGGTCGCCGAGCGCGACCCGTTCGCCGTCGCGAACGAAGCCGAGCCGCGCGGGGACCGCGCGCTCGCCGATCGCGCGCCAAGTGCCCCGGCTCATCCAGACCGCGAGGCGGTGCTTCTCGGCGAACGCGATCGCGCAGCCGATGTGGTCGCTGTGCTCGTGGGTGACGAAGACGGCGTCGAGGTCGGTCGGCTCGAGGCCGGCGCGCGCCAGCCGCAGCTCGAGCTCGCGCAGCGAAAAGCCGGCGTCGACCAGCAGCCGCGTCGTCGTGATGCCGCCCGACGCCTCGACGACGGTGGCGTTGCCGGTGCTGCCGCTGCCGAGGCTGCAGAAGCGGATCACGCCATCCCCGTTGCGGATGCGATGCCTCAGCGGAGGTCTTCGAGCAACAGGCTGGCGATCCGCTTGCCGTTCTCGCTCGTCTCCGGCCGGCCCTGCGAGTCGAGGACGGCGACCGTGCTCGACTGCCCCTCCGACGTCACCTTGACGCGGTACTTGGCGAGGCCGGTGTCGTCCTTCTTCTTGCCGAAGCTGAACATGCGCTGGAAGAAGTTCGGCTCTTCGCGGCCGGCGTACGCCGGGTCGACGTAGCGGACGAAGTAGAGGCCCTGCGCGCGATCACGGTCCTCGACGGTGAAGCCGGTGCGGTCGAGCGCGACCCCGACGCGCCGCCAGGCGCGGTCGAAGCCGTCGTCGAGCTGCAGCGTCGGCGAAGGCGAGCCGACGACGAGGCGGGCGCGCGGCGGGCCGCCGGCGGCGGCCGATGCCGACGATGCGGCTGCGACCGTCTGCTTGGCGACCTCCTCGCTGGCGCCGAGCTTGACCATCAGGCGCGACAGGAACGTGGCCTCGAGCTGCGGATCGACCGGCCGCGGCTGCCAGACGGTCGCGTCCTTGCGGTCGCCGACGTAGACCTCGGCCATCCCGCGATGGGTGATGAAGATGTCGCTGCCGGTCGCGGTGCGCTCGATGCGCGTCGTGAACTTGTCGAGCTCGCCGGTCGAGTACGCCGAATCGATGAGCTTGCCGATCGTGTTGCGGATGATGTCGTTCGGCAGCTTGGCGCGGTTCTCGGCCCAGTCGGTCTCGATCACGCCGACGTCGGGACGGTCCTGGACGAGGTTGAAGCCGTTGTCCTTCCAGAACGTGCGCACCTGCGGGTAGACCTTCTCGGGCGGCAGCGTCGTGCTCAGCCAGCGCTCGTTGCCGAGCCGCTGGATCTTGAAGTCGCCGACCTGCTGCGGCGCGACGACCTGCACCGTCGGCGGTGCCGACGCGGCCGCGGCCGCCGCCGTCTGTGCCTGGAAGGTCGACGCGCTGATCGCGCCGTTGGGCTGCTGGTAGCGCGTGTCCTTCGACAGCTGCGTGAGGTCGGGCGGAACCTCGAGCCCGGCCGGTCGCGTCGTCGAGCTCGATTTGTAGTCGACCTTGTCGCCGGCGAGAAAGTTCTCGACCGACGAGCAGCCGGCGAGCGCGGCGAGGCACGCGACGACGGCGAGAAAAGGCGATCGGAACGGGGTCACTCTGGAAGTCTCCATCGAGGTCGGCGCGCGTGCTGCCTTCGTCGGCGGCGCGGCGAGCGGTCGTTCAGCCCGGCAGCGGACGGCTCACGCGATCCCTGCTTCGCGCATCGCGGCGGCAACCACCGACTGGCCCGCCTGGCTGAGCGGCGTGATCGGCAGCCGCACGGCCGCGCCGCAGCGGCCGAGCTGCGCGAGCGCCCATTTCGTCGGCCCCGGGCTCGGCTCGACGAAGAGCGCCTGGTGCAGCGCGAGCAGTCGCAATTGCTGGCGCGCCGCGTCGCGCGCGTTGCCGGCGATCGCCGACGCGCACAGCGCCTGCACCGCG
>DASSRF010000176.1:0-2777 GCA_035701945.1 Caldimonas sp.
CGCCGTCCCCGAGCAGGTGCGCGCGTTCCTGCCTCCCGGCCGCAGCTGCCTCACGCTCGGCACCGACGGCTTCGGGCGCAGCGACACGCGCGCCGCGCTGCGCCGGCACTTCGAGGTCGACGCCGAGGCGATCGTGCAGGCGGCGCTCGCGAGCTGAGCCGCGCGAGCAGCGCTCCGGCTCAGAGCTGGAACGCGAGCCAGAGCAGGAGTCCTTCGGAGAGGTCGCGCAGCAGCCCGGGCTCGGTCGGCAGGAAGCGGACCGCGGCGGTGCGCTCGCGCTCGATCCAGTCGGCGAAGCGCGCGACGTCGCTCGGCTCGTAGAACGCGACCATCAGCTCGTAGTTGAGAAAGAGGCTCCGCAGGTCGAGGTTGGCCGAGCCGGCGAGCGCGAGCTGCTCGTCGACCACGACCGCCTTGGCGTGCAGCATCGCGGGCGTGAACCAGAGCCGCGCGCCGGCGGCGGCGAGCTCGCGCAGCGGCCGGTGGCGCGCGACGTCGGCGAGGCGGTGGTTCGACCGTCGCGGCAGCACGATGTCGACGACGACGCCGCGCCGCGCCGCGAGCGCGAGCGCGAGCAGGAGCGTCGCGTCGGGGATGAAGTACGGCGTCGCGACGACGATCCGACGCTCGGCGCGGAAGCACCCCGAGACGAGCAGCGCCTGCACGGTGTCGTCGGCCTGCTCGGGTCCGCTCGGCACGAGCTGGGCGAGCGACGCGTCGGCGGGAACGGGCGGGTATGCGGTCGGCGCGCGGCGCTCGCGCGGCGCTCGCCGCGTCGCGTACGCCCAGTCCTCGTCGAACTGGTCGGTCGCACGCGATGCGATCTCGCCGCTGAGATCGAAGCTGAGGTCGCGCCACGCCGGCCGGTCGCGATCGCGATCGCCCTCGAAGTACTCGGCGGCGAAGTTGCGGCCGCCGCACCAGAGCCGCGCACGGTCGGCGACGATCATCTTGCGGTGATTGCGCAGGTTCGCGCGGCCGCGCAGGATCGCGCGAAACGGCGGAACGAAGGTCACCGCGTCGACGCCGGCGCGGCGCAACGGCCTGAGGTCGAGGCGCCCGCTCAGCCACGCGCCGATGCCGTCGATGAGAACGCGTACGTGAACGCCTGCCCGCGCCTTCGCGCGCAACGCCTCGGCGATCTCCTCGCCGAGGCAGTCGCGCGCGAGGATGAACGTGCAGACGTCGAGCGTCTCGCGCGCCTCGGCGATCACGGCGAGCGCTGCGCGCCGCGCCTCGCTGCCGCTGGCGTGGATCTGCAGCGCGCGATACGGCGCTGCCGGCAGCAGCCCCATCGAACGGCCGAGGCGACGCGCCCAGAGCGACGCGGCCTCGTCGTCGCCGACTCCGGCGGGCACGACCGGCGGCAGCTGCGGCGCATCGCGCATGCGAAGCTTCCGGCTGCCGAAGAGGAGGTAGAGCGGCAGCGCGACGTACGGCAGGAGCACGAGCGCGACGACCCAGCCGACGGCAGCCGACGGGTCGCGCCGCTGCGGCAGCGAGCGCGCGACCGCGACGTAGACGACGAGCCCGAGCGCGACGACGATGCCGTGCAGCGTCAGCAGGTGGCGCGACAGGAACTCGACCATCGTTGCGCTAGAAAAGCGAAACCCGCCGAGGCTGCCGCCGGGGCGGGTCGGAGCGCAAACCGGCGCGCGTCAGCAGCACATCACGTCTTGCGGTACTTGCGCAGCGCCGCGATCTGCGCCGCCATCGTCGCGAACTCGCTCTGCGCCTTGGCGAAGTCGATGTCGCTCTTGGCGTTGCGCATCGCCTCCTCGGCGCTCTTCTTCGCCTCGTTGGCCTTCGCCTCGTCGAGGTCCTTGCCGCGGATCGCGGTGTCGGCGAGCACCGTCACCGAGGTCGGCTGCACCTCGAGGATGCCGCCGGCGACGAAGACGAACTCCTCCTGGCCGTTGTCGGCGCGCTGGATGCGCACGGCGCCGGGCTTGATGCGCGTGATGAGCGGCGTGTGGCGCGGATAGATGCCGAGCTCGCCCACCTCGCCGGGCAGGGCGACGAAGCTCGCCTCGCCCGAGAAGATGTTCTCCTCGACCGAGACGACGTCGACGTGCAGGGTCGCGGCCATGATCACTGAACCTTCTTGGCCTTCTCGAACGCTTCCTCGATCGTGCCGACCATGTAGAAGGCCTGCTCGGGAAGCGAATCGCATTCGCCGCTGGTGATCATCTTGAAGCCGCGGATCGTCTCCTTGAGCGGCACGTACTTGCCGGGCGAGCCGGTGAAGACCTCGGCGACGTGGAACGGCTGGCTGAGGAAGCGCTGGATCTTGCGCGCCCGCGCGACGGCGAGCTTGTCCTCGGGCGCGAGCTCGTCCATGCCGAGGATCGCGATGATGTCGCGCAGCTCCTTGTAGCGCTGCAGCGTTCCCTGCACCGCGCGGGCGACGTTGTAGTGCTCCTCGCCGACGACGTGCGGGTCGAGCTGGCGCGACGTCGAGTCGAGCGGGTCGACCGCGGGATAGATGCCGAGCGCGGCGATGTCGCGCGAGAGCACGACGGTCGAGTCGAGGTGCGCGAACGTCGTCGCCGGCGACGGGTCGGTGAGGTCGTCGGCGGGAACGTAGACGGCCTGGATCGACGTGATCGAGCCGACCTTGGTCGACGTGATGCGCTCCTGCAGCCGGCCCATCTCCTCGGCCAGCGTCGGCTGGTAGCCGACCGCCGAAGGCATCCGGCCGAGCAGCGCCGAGACCTCGGTGCCGGCGAGCGTGTAGCGGTAGATGTTGTCGACGAAGAACAGCACGTCGCGACCCT
>DASSRF010000177.1:0-6735 GCA_035701945.1 Caldimonas sp.
TTGCCGAGGCCGAGCGCGAGCGCGTCTTCGATCGCTTCTACCGCAGCGCCGACGCGACCGAGTCCGGGAGCGGCCTCGGCCTGGCGATCGTTCGCAGCGTCGCTGCCGCGCACGCTGCGACGGTTCGGCTCGGATCCTCGACCCTCGGCGGCCTGAAGGTCAGCGTCTCGTTTCCTGCAACCCCCTGATCGAGGGGTGCGCCGGCGGCGCGTTTGGAATACGGTGCTGCCCCGGCCGCCCGCGACAGCGGACAAGACTGCCAGATCACCGACACCGGCCGACAGGGGAGAAGACATGAACAGTTGGAAACCGACCTGTGCGGCCGCTCTGCTGATTGCTGCGGCCACTGGCGTCCAGGCGCAGAACGTCGCGGTCGGCAATCTCTGACACGTCCCCGAGGCGACGAGCCAGAACGCCATTCCCGCGAACGTTCCGCTGACCACGCCCGACGTCGTCTTCAGCGTCAACTCGCCGTTCAACTTCAGCGGCACGAACGTGAGCGTCGGCACCTGGCTGGCGAGCAGCAGCGCGTTCAACATCATCGAGAACACGCCGGGCACGCTGGCGTCGCTGATGGACAACGCGACGACGGGAACGCTGCTCTCGTTCACCGGCACGGTGTCGGTCACCAACGGCCAGCACTTCACCGTCACGCACGACGACGGCCTGACGCTCATCATCGGCGGCCTCGACCTCGGCTTCAACCCGGGTCCGACCGCGCCCGTCGTGACCGACGTCATCTACACCGGGCCGACCGGCAACTTCCCGTTCCTGCTCGTCTATGGCGAATGCTGCCAGGGGCCGGCCGTGCTGCAGGTCGAGCTGCCGCTGAACGCCGTTCCCGAGCCCGAGACGTACGCGCTCATGGCCGCCGGCCTCGGCTTGCTCGGCTGGGTGTCGCGGCGCCGTCGCCGCGCCTGAACCCGCGCTTCCGGCATCCTTGCGCGGCCCCGGGATCCGGGGCCGCTGCGCTTTTGGCGCCGCCTTAACGCTCGCCTAACGCAGCCGTAATGGAGTTCTAACCGCGCGCTCCTATCTTCGACCGCAAGCGGAGCCCATCCGCGGTCACTGCAGGAGAACGCATGAAGCTGAACCCGTTGAACGCTGCGCTGCTCGGCGCCGGCATCGCCGTCGTCGGGACGGCGGGAGCCATCGATCTTCCCCATCTGTTCAAGCACGACCAGCCCGCTGCGGTCGTCGCCCAGGCTGCGCCCTCGCAGGCCGGCGAGCGCGTCGTTCCGGCAGCGCCGATGAGCACGCCGCCCGGACAGGTCCCCAACTACCGCGCGATCGTCAAGCAATCCGCGCCCGCCGTCGTCGGCATCACCGTCGAGGGCTCGCACAAGGCATCGCTCGAAGAGCAGGGCCTGCCGCCCGGCTTCGAGGACGATCCGTTCTTCCGCTTCTTCCGCGGCGTCCCCGGCTTCGGCCAGCGCGGCCGGCAGGCGCCGTCGATGCCGTTCAAGGGCCTCGGCTCGGGCTTCATCATCAGCCCCGACGGCGTGATCCTCACCAACGCGCACGTCGTTCGCGACGCCAAGGAAGTTACCGTCAAGCTGAGCGATCGTCGCGAGTACACCGCCAAGGTGCTCGGCCTCGACACCGCGACCGACATCGCGGTGCTGAAGATCGACGCCAAGGGCCTGCCGGTGGTTCGCCTCGGCGACCCGAAGAACCTCGAGGTCGGCGACCCGGTGCTCGCGATCGGCGCGCCGTACGGCCTCGAGCAGACGGCGACGTCGGGGATCGTGAGCGCGAAGGGCCGCTCGCTGCCTGGCGATGCCGTTGTGCCGTTCATCCAGACCGACGCTGCGGTCAACCCCGGCAACTCGGGCGGTCCGCTGTTCGACGGCACCGGCTCGGTGGTCGGCATCAACTCGCAGATCTACTCGCGCACCGGCGGCTTCCAGGGCGTCTCGTTCGCGATTCCGATCAACGTCGCGCTCAAGGTCAAGGACCAGATCGTCGCCACCGGCAAGGCGCAGCACGGCCGTCTCGGCGTCACCGTGCAGGACCTCAACCAGCAGCTCGCCGAGTCGTTCGGCCTCAAGCGTCCCGACGGTGCACTCGTCTCCAACGTGATGCCCGACAGCGCCGCCGCGGCGGCGGGCCTGAAGACGGGCGACGTCATCACCGAGGTCAACGGCGAGCCGGTCGTCCGCTCGGGCGAGCTGTCGAGCCTGATCGGCATGTCGGCGCCCGGCGAGCACGTCAAGCTCAAGGTCTGGCGCAACGGCTCCGACCGCGTCGTCGAAGCCAAGCTCGGCTCTGCCGCGAAGGACTCGAAGCAGCTCGCCGACTCGGGCAACTCCGCCGAGCCGGCGACGCTCGGGCTCTCGCTCAGGCCGCTGACGCGCGACGAGAAGCGCGAGGCCAAGCTCGACAACGGCCTCGTCGTCGAGGACGTCGGCGGCGCCGCCGAGCGCGCCGGCATCCAGTCGGGCGACGTCCTGCTCGCAATCAACGGCAAGCCCGTGACGTCGATCGACCAGATCAAGAGCGTGCTCGCGGGCAAGCCCAAGAGCGTCGCGCTGCTCGTTCAGCGCGAGGGCGAGAAGATCTTCGTTCCGGTCCGGATCGGCTGACCTTCGAGCGCTGCCCGCACGAGCGCCCGGCCGCTGTTCGCAGCGCCGGGCGCTTTCCATTGGGCCGCCGCACTGTGGCGCCGTCGCAATACGCGTGAACTAATTTCCGCTTGGCGCCCGGCAAAACCCCCGATTCGCGGGGGGCGCGCCGTAAGCTCTGTAGGTTTTGTCGCACCCCGGCGACCGCTAGGAGACTCGATGCAACCCTTAGCCACGTCGATCCGTGCCGCCGCGCTTGCGGCGCTCTGTTCGCTCTTCGCCGGCGCCGCGCTCGCCGGCGAGATCCACGTGTTGCTCGGCATCGACCCCGCCGACACGGCGGGCGACGTGCTGCTCAGCGCGTCGCTCGCACCGGCGCAGACGCTCACCAAGGCGACCGGCCAGCGCACGACCGTCGCGCAGACGATGACCATGGCCGAGGTGATGCGCGCGAGCCGCACGGTCGAGAACGAGATCATCATCGCGCCGGCGCACGTCACCGCGTCGGCGATCCTGCACGCGTACCAGCTGCTCGCGACGACCGGACAGGACCAGGTCTACGCGCTCGTCGTGAAGAACGACATCGACAAGGTCGAGAAGCTCCCCGGCAAGCGGCTCTACCTGCCGCAGCAGGATTCGCTGCGCAGCTACGTCGCCAAGGGCCTGCTCACCGAGGCCGGCGTCAAGCTCGGCCAGTTCAGCAAGGTCACGTACGGCAACACCAGCGGCGGCGGACTCGTCGCGCTCTCGTTCGACATGGCCGACGTGACCGTCGCCGACGAGACGCAGGCGAAGGAATGGCTCGCGTCGCATCCCGGGCAGGCGCGCATCCTGGCAAGGACGCGTCCGGTTCCGGGTGGCATGAACCTGGTCGTGCGGCGCGACTTCTGCGCGACCGAGTGCGGCCGCATCGCCGACTGGGTCAGCTCGTCCGACGGCGCGATTCCGAGCGTCGGCCGCTTCCGGCTGGCGTCGGCCGACGCGACCAAGCAGTTCACGTACGTCGCCTCGCTCGGCATCGCGACTCCCGAGTCGATCAACGGCGTCACGCGCGTGAGCGCCGAACAGGTCGCCGAGCTCGCCAGGCAGGGCGTCACCGTCGTCGACACGCGCTCGCAGAAGGAATACGAGAGCGAGCACATCCGCGGCGCGGTGCTCGCGTCGTACGTCGAGAAGAGCCTGAAGGAGATCGACTTCGACGGCAAGAAGGACGACTTCAGCGCGCTGAGGAACTTCCCCAAGGACAAGCCGATCGTCTTCCTGTGCAACGGCCCCGAGTGCTGGAAGTCGTTCAAGGCGTCGCGCACCGCGCTCGCCGAGGGGTACACGAAGATCTACTGGTTCCGCGGCGGCATGCCGGAGTGGCGCGAGAAGCACCTGCCCGTCGAGGGCACGAGCGGCGGCGCGCTGGCGGCCAAGCCGGCAGCCCCGGCGCCGGCGCCGCAGCGCGGCAAGACCGTCGCCGCGGTGCGCTGATCGCGGCCGCTACGGCTCGCGGCGCAGGTCGACGACGCGCTCGGCCTTTTCGCTGTTGAGCCAGAGCCGGCCGCGGATGCGGTTGCCGTCGGGATCGATCGCGCCGCGCAGCGCTCCGGTGTCGATCGGCTCGCCGCCCTCGGGCGGATCGACGTGCACCGAAACGAGGATGCGTCGCGGCCCCGGTGGCGCATCGGCGGCGACGACGTCGTCCTCGTCGCCGCGGATCAGCCCCTCGCCGCGGTAGAAGACCCGCCTGAGCGCGGTGCCGGTGCGCTGCTTCCAGTAGTCGCGGTAGTTCTCCCAGTCGGGATCGCGTTCGATGTCGACCGCGCTGCTCGTGATGCGCAGCCTCGCGCCTTCCTGCGCGATCGTCACCATGACGACGTCGCCGTCGCGCGACGTCGTCGCGCCGCGCTTGCCGACGCTCGCGCGCCAGCGGCCGGCGAGCTTGGGCCCCTTCTTCTTCTCCTCGTGCTCGAGCCAGCGCCAGCCGGCGATGCCGGCACCGGCGAGAACGACCGCGCCGATCGCCGCGAGCGCCCAGCGCCGCGTCGCCGCCGGGTCACGCCCGATGCTCGCGATGTCGCCGGCGAGCGGCAGCGGCGCCGAGCCGAGCTCGCCCGGCGTCGTTCGCGGGACGATGCCGAGCCCCTGCAGGTCGGCGGCGAGCCGGCTCAGGTCCTCGCGCCAGTCGTAGGCGCGCAGCTTTCGCCATGTCCGCTCGCAGAGCTGGTCGAACGGCTTCGGCAGACCGGCGGCGGACGGAATCGCGGTGACGCCGTCGCACATCAGCGGGATGACGTGCGCGTTGGCAGCGAGCGCGGCTTCGAGCTCGTCGCGCGGCGGATCGTCGCTGCGCTCGATGCAGCGCTTGCCCTGCGCGTCGCGGGCGCCGAGGTAGTTGGGGGTGACGAGAACGAGCAGGATCGGCGACTTCTCGAGCGTGCGCGCGATGACGTCGCGCCAGCGGCTGCCGGCGGGGAGGTCGTCCTTGTCGAGAAAGATCTGCTCCTCGCCGAAGATCGCGTCGAGGTCGCGCGCGAGCGCGGTCGCCTTGTCGGCGCCGTCGCTGGTGCGATAGCTGATGAACACGCGTGCGGACATGCGATGGCGGCGCTGAACCGGGTCCAAACCCGGATGCGCAAGTGTGGCGCGATCTGCGACAGTGCGTCGATCCCCAGGGAGCACGACGAGGAACGACGTGGAGGGCGAACGCAGGGCGATGCTCGTCGTCGGCGCCGGAGACGCGACCGGCGGCGCGATCGCGCGTCGCTTCGCGCGCGAGGGATTCGCCGCCTGCGTCACCCGGCGCAGCGCCGACAAGCTCGCGCCGCTCGTCGAAGAGATCCGCGCCGCAGGCGGCGAGGCGCACGGCTTCGGCTCGGACGCGCGCAAGGAGGTCGACGTCGAGACGCTCGTCGCCCACATCGAGCGCGAGATCGCTCCGATCGAGGTCGCGGTCTTCAACATCGGGGCCAACGTGCGCTTCACGATCGCCGAGACGACCGAGCGTGTCTACCGCAAGGTGTGGGAAATGGGCGCGCTCGCCGGCTTCCTGATGGGCCGCGAGGTCGCCAAGGCGATGCTGCCGCGCGGCCGCGGCACCATCGTCTTCACCGGGGCGACTGCGAGCGTTCGCGGCTCGGCGGGGTTCGCCGCCTTCGCCGGCGCCAAGCACGCGCTGCGCGCGCTCGCGCAGAGCATGGCGCGCGAGCTCGGGCCGCAGGGGATCCACGTCGCGCACGTCGTCATCGACGGCGCGATCGACACCCGCTTCATCGCCGACAACTTTCCCGAGCGCTACGCGCTGAAGGATCGCGACGGCATCCTCAGCCCCGATGCGATCGCCGAGAACTACTGGAACCTGCACTGCCAGCAGCGAAGCGCGTGGACGCACGAGCTCGACCTGCGGCCGTGGATCGAGCCGTGGTGAAGCGATGAGCGCGACGGTCGAGTTCTTCTTCGACGTCGGCAGCCCGGCGTCGTACCTCGCCTGGACGCAGCTGCCGCGGATCGCCGCCGAGACGAGCGCGACGATCGCGTGGCGGCCGATGCTGCTCGGCGGCGTCTTCAAGGCGACCGGCAACGCGAGCCCGGTCAACGTTCCCGCCAAGGGGCGCTGGATGACCCAGGATCTGCATCGCTGGGCACGGCGCTACGGCGTGCCGTTCAGCCTCAACCCGAGCTTTCCGATCAACACGCTGACGCTGATGCGCGGCGCAGCGGGGATGCAGATGCGCCACGCCGACAGCTTCCTCGCCTACGTCGATGCGATCTACCGCGCGATGTTCGAGTCGCCGCGCAATCTCGGCGACGCCGACGCGCTTGTCGCGACGCTGCGCGAGGCAGGCTTCGATCCGGGCGAGTTCGCCGCGCTCGTCGCCGACCCCGAGGTGAAGGCCAGGCTGATCGCGACCACCGAGGAGGCGGTCGCGCGCGGCGTCTTCGGCGCGCCGACGTTCTTCGTCGGCGAGCAGATGCACTTCGGCCAGGACCGGCTCGAGTTCGTCCGCGAGGCGCGGCTCGCCGAGCGGGCGTCCTGAGCGAAGACGAGATCGTCGAGGCGATCAAGCGCGCCGGTAGGGCGGCAGCTTGCCGACGGAGCGCGTCGCGAGGGCGGCGGCCTGCCGCGGCGCAGCTGCGCCGCCCTCGGCAAAGCCGAGGGTGCGCTGCGCTGCTCGTTCCGCGAGGG
>DASSRF010000178.1:0-2284 GCA_035701945.1 Caldimonas sp.
GATCCGACGCGCAGGCAACGGCGTTGCCGGCGGCCGAAGCGTCGACGCCCGCCGACGCCGACGCGGCGCCCTCGCGCGACGACGCCTACATCGAGACCGCGCGTTGCTCGACGTGCAACGAGTGCACGCAGATCAATCCGAAGATGTTCGCCTACGACGGCAACAAGCAGGCCTACATCGCCGACGTCAAGGCGGGCACGTACGCGCAGCTCGTCGAAGCCGCGGAGAGCTGCCAGGTTTCGGTGATCCACCCGGGCAAGCCGCTCGATCCGAACGAACCCGGGCTCGCCGAGCTGCTCGAGCGCGCCGAGGCGTTCCGCTGACGCCCGGGCTTCCCGTCCGCCGCGGGGTCGGGGATGATGCACATCCCGAACCGCGCGGAAGAGGAGCGTCGCGTGTCCGTCCTGGCCTTCGTCCGCCGTCCCCTGGCGCTCGCCCTGCTCTGCGTCGCGCTCGCATCACCCGCGCCGAGCGAAGCGGCGACCGCGCCGTATGCGGGGCCGCTGTTCGACGCGCACCTGCATTACAACGACGAGGCCGCGGCGCGGTATCCGGTCGCCGACGTGCTCGCGCGCATGCAGCGCAGCGGCGTTCGCGCGATCGTCGCGAACAGCCGGCCGAACGACGGCACCAAGGCGCTCGCGGCGGCGCGCGACGAGACGCGGCGCGCCGGCGTCACCGTCGTTCCGTTCGTGCGCCTCTACCGCAACCGCGCCGACTACACCGGCTGGCACGCCGACCCGACGATCGTCGAGATGGTCGAGCGCGAGCTCGCGGCGGGAACCGCGGCCGGACCGTACCGCGGTCTCGGCGAGTTCCATCTCTACGACAGCGCGAATGCCGACGGGCCGACCGCGCGCCGCCTGATGCAGCTCGCCGAGCAGCGCGGCCTCGTCGTCCTCGCCCACGTCGACGACGTCGCGATCGAGCGGCTGTTCGCGCATGCGCCGAAAGCGCGGCTGGTGTGGGCGCACACCGGGATCGGCGGCGCCGCGATCGAGCGCGTGCGCGCGCTGCTCGAGCGCCATCCGACGCTCGTCGGCGAGCTCTCGTACCGCCCCGGGCTGATCGAAGCCGACGGCACCCTGGCGCCGGAGTGGCGGGCGCTGATGCTCGCGATGCCCGAGCGCTTCGTCGTCGGCTCCGACACCTGGATCAACGCGCGCTGGGACGACTACGAGACGCTGATGCGGCAGGCGCGGCGCTGGCTCGGCGACCTGCCGCCGCCGGTGGCGCTTCGAATCGGGTGGGAGAACGCAGCGGCGTTGTTCGCGCTGCCGCGGCCGTGACGCGCCGCTGAACCGCAGCGGGTCAGCTGCCCGACGCCTCGATCTTCTCGACGTTGGTCGTGCGCAGCAGCTCGCCGAACGACGTGTCGGTGAACGGCCGCGTCATCGCGAAGACCTCGAGCCCTTCGCTCTTCAGCTTTTCCTTGCGCGCCTGCGCCGTCTCCTTCGGCGTCGGCGGCTTGGCCGCCGGCTGCGCGACGCGCGGCGACGAAGGCACCGACGCGTGCAGCTTCATGAGCTGCTGCGTCTTGTCCTGCGCCTTCTTCAGCTCCTCTTCCTTGCGCGCGAGCTGCGCCTTCATGACGCCGGCGCGGCTCTCGTACTCCTTCTCGATCTCGCGGACCGCGAGCTTGACGGCGAGCTCGAGCGCGCGCTTGTGCACCCGGTTGAGGATGCAGAAGACCGTCAGTCCGGCTGAGAAGGAGCACAGGATCGTGAACAGCATGTCGTTCCCCGGGCGGCAGCCGTGCGCGCCGCTCGCGTCTTCAGCCACGATGTCGGCAGCAGCGCGCCGCGGCTGAGCGGAATTTGCGTCGGCGGCTTGTAACGGGCGACGGTCGGCCGTGCGGTTTGCCACGCGTCGCGGCATCGGCGACGCCGCCGCCGATAATCCGCCGCCATGCGCGTCTTTCGCAGCCTGCGCCATCCCGGCCTCGCCGCGCGTTCGGCGCTCACGATCGGCAATTTCGACGGCGTCCACCGCGGCCACCAGGCGATGCTCGCGCTGCTCGCGTCGGAGGCGGCGCACCGCGGCCTGCCGGCGACGGTGCTGACATTCGAGCCGAACCCGCGCGACTACTTCGCGCGCCGCGCCGGCAACGCCGACGCCGCGCCGGCGCGCATCGCGACGCTGCGCGACAAGCTGTGCGAGCTCGAGCGCTGCGGCGTTGCGCAGGCCGTCGTGATGCGCTTCGACGCGGCGTTCGCGGCGCAGTCGCCCGAGGCCTTCGTCGCCGACGTCCTCGTCGCCGGGCTCGGGGCGCGCTACGTCCTCG
>DASSRF010000179.1:0-3591 GCA_035701945.1 Caldimonas sp.
CTCCACAATCTCTCGATCGAGGAGCTCGCGCGGCTGCTCGCCGCGCGCCAGGTTTCGCCGGTCGAGGTCACCGAGGCGATGCTGCGCCGGATCGAGCGCATCGACCCGACGCTGCAGTCGTACGCGCTCGTCACGCCCGAGCTGGCGCTCGCGCAGGCGCGCGCCGCCGAGCAGATGATCGGCAAGCGCCGGATCCTTTCGCAGCTGCACGGCGTCCCCGTCGCCGTCAAGGACCTGTGCTGGACCGAAGGCATCGCGACCGCCGCCGGCATGCCGCTGCACAAGGACTTCGTTCCCGCCGTCGACGCGACGGTCGTGAGGAAGCTGCGCGAAGCGGGCGCGGTGCTGCTCGGCAAGCTCCAGCTCACCGAAGGCGCCTTCGCCGACCACCACCCCGACGTGCCGCCGCCGGTGAATCCCTGGCACCGCGACCACTGGTCGGGCGCGTCGTCGAGCGGCTCGGGGGTCGCGACCGCGGCGGGGCTGTGCTTCGGCTCGCTCGGCTCCGACACCGGCGGTTCGATCCGCTTTCCGTCGGCGGCCAACGGCGTCACCGGGATCAAGCCGACGTGGGGGCGCGTCTCGCGCTTCGGCTGCTTCGAGCTCGCGGCGTCGCTCGACCACATCGGCCCGATGTGCCGCAGCGCCGCCGACGCCGCGATCGTGCTGCAGGCGATCGCCGGCAGCGATCCGCGCGATCCGACGGCGCTGCTCGCCGACGTTCCCGACTACCTCGCCGGCGACGACGGCACGCTGCGCGGCATGCGGATCGGCTTCGACGAGCGTTACGCGCTCGACGACGTCGAGCCCGACGTGCGCCGCGCGGTCGAGTCGACGCTCGCGACCGTCCGTTCGCTCGGCGCCGAGATCGTCGCGCTGCGCTTTCCCGACGTCGCCGCGATGACCGCAGACTGGGGGCGGCACTGCGCGGTCGAGACCGCGGTTGCGCACGAGCAGACGTTTCCGTCGCAGCGAGATCGCTACGGCCCGGGGCTCGCCGGCCTGATCGACGCCGGCCGTGCGCTCAGCGCGACCGAGTACCAGCAGATCCTGCTGCGCCGGCGCGATTTCGCCGGCCGCGTCGGCGCCGCGCTCGCGCCGGTCGACGCGATGCTGATCCCGGCGCAGCCGATCGCCGCGCCGACGGTGACGCGGATGACGACGCTCGGCCAGGTTCCGGCCGAGCTCGCGGCGCTGATCCGCTACACGGCGCCGTTCGACATGTCGGGCAATCCGACGGTGACGCTGCCGGCGGCGTTCACGTCGGCGGGCTTGCCGGTCGCCGTGCAGTTCGTCGGCCGCCCGCTCGGCGAAGCGGCGGTCGTTCGCGCCGGCCGCGCGTTCCAGCGCGTCACCGACTTCCACCGCCGACACCCGCGCGTCTAGAGCGGCCCTGAACGGGTCGTCGCAGACGTCAGGCGGCGGGCTGCTCGGCAGCCTCGATCAGCGTCGTCAGCAGGCGCTCGAGCTGGCGCGCGTTGCGGTCGCCGAGCAGCGCGCGCAACGCGGCGTGGTGCTCGTCGACCTTGCCCTGCAGCTCTTCGAGGAGGTCGAGGCCGCCGTCGGTCGCGTAGACGAGGACGCGGCGGCTGTCCTCGGGGTCGGCGGCGCGCTGCACGAGCGACTTGCCGACCATGCGGTCGATCAGCTTGGTGAGCGTCGGCGGATTCATCTGCATCCGCTCGGCGAGCTCGCCCATCGTGTGCCCTTCGGCGTCGGCGAGGAGGCGCAGCACGCGCCAGTGGTCGGAGGTGACGCCGTCGCGGCCGATCGCGCGGTCGAGCCGCTCGCCGACGACGCGGCCGGCGCGCTCGAGCAGCAGGCCGAGGTGGTGGTCGTTGCGCTTCATCGCTGTGCTATTGTAGAAGTTGCTTTCTCGGGAAAGCAAAACGAGGGGGATGCAACATCCCCGCGCTCGCGCGCTCAGCAACGGGAGTCCCGATGGTTCAGGCGGCAGTCGACCATTGCGCCGGCGCGAAGAGCGCGCCGTCGGCTCGCCGCACGCACCGCACGGCAGTGCGACGCGAGTCGCTCGACCACGGCGACGACTTCGTCGTCGGCCTGCTCGTTCCGATCAACGGCTCGGCGGGAATCTGGGGACCGTCGTCGATCGCGTGCGCACAGCTCGCGCAGGCCGAGATCAACGCCGCGGGCGGGCTGCTCGAGCGGCAGCTCCGGCTGTGCGTGATCGACTCTTCCGACGAGGCGCTCGAGGTCGGCAGCGTGACGGCGCAGCTGATGCACGCCGGCGCGATCGACGCGATCGTCGGCATGCACACGAGCCAGGTCCGCCAGCGCGTGCTGAAGGACGTCGCGCGCCAGATCCCGTACGTCTACACGCCGCTCTACGAAGGCGGCGAGCGGACTCCGGGCGTGTTCGCGATCGGCGAGACGCCGGGCCGGCAGCTTCGCCCGGCGATCGAGTACCTCGCCGGCCGCTACCGCGCGCGGCGCTGGATGTTCGTCGGCAACGACTACTGCTGGCCGCGCGTCTCGCACCGCCTCGCCGCGCGCTACGTCGCCGAGATCGGCGGCGAGGTCGTCGCGGACCGCTACCTGCCCTTCAACGTCGACGACTTCTCGCAGCTGCTCGACGAGATCCGCGAGCTCAGGCCGCACGCGATCCTGCTCTCGCTGATCGGCCAGGACGCGGTGCAGTTCAACCGCGCATTCGGCGACCTCGGCCTGGCGCGCGACATGTTCCGCCTCTCGTGCGCGATCGAGGAGAACGGGCTGCTCGCGATCGGCGCCGAGAACACCGAGGGCCTGTTCGTCTCGTCGGGCTACTTCGGCTCGCTCGAGAGCGACGCCAACATGGCGTTCAGGGAGCGCTACCACAACCACTTCGGCCAGCGCGCGCCGACGCTGAACGCGCTCGGCCAGTCGACCTACGAAGGCGTCCACTTCATGGCCGCGCTCGCGCGCCGCGCTGCCGACGACGACGCGCCGCTGCTCGGCGACCGGGCGCCGCCGCTCGCGTTCCGCTCGGTGCGCGGCATCTCGTACTTCGGCAACGACCGCTGCGTCCATCCGACGTACCTCGCCGAGGCCGGCGGCCACCTCTTCCAGCGTCCCGTCGCGCTCTGAATAGACGAAAGTCTCAGAGCGGCACGCGGCCGGCGAGCGGTGCAGGGCCAGCGGAGCCCGGGGCATGTCCGCCGCTCGACGCCCCGTGCTACTCCGGATACGTCCTCGCGCAACGCCGCTGCGTCGGCTGCTATAGTTTCCGCGGAAAGTAATCCGGGTGCGGCTGCAGACGCGCCCGGCGAACCGACGGAGGAGCAAGCCCATGACGCTGCTGGCCTGGCTGTTCGGCCTGATCGTCCTCATCGTCGCCATCGCCATCGGCGTCGCCTTCCTCAACCACTTCTATCGGAAGAGCTCGCGCGACGTCGCGCTCATCCGCACCGGCTTCGGCGGCCAGCGCATCGTCATCTCCGGCGGGTGCCTCGCGCTGCCGTTCCTTCACAAGGTCGACGAGGTCAGCATGCGCACGATGCGCATCGAGGTCGTGCGTGCCGGCGCCAAGTCGCTGATCACCGAGGACCGGATGCGCGTCGACGTCGAGCTCGAGTTCTACCTGCGCGTCCA
>DASSRF010000180.1:0-4514 GCA_035701945.1 Caldimonas sp.
GTCGCAGTTCTCGAGCTTCGTGCAGCCGCTCGCGATCATGGCGTCGCTGCCGCTCGCGATGATCGGCGTCATGCTCGCGCTCCTCGTCACCCGCTCGACGCTCAACCTCTTCTCGATGATCGGCCTGGTCATGCTGATGGGCCTCGTCACCAAGAACGCGATCCTGCTCGTCGACTTCGCCAACCACGGCCGCCGCGCAGGGCTCTCGGTTCCCGAGGCGCTGCTGCAGGCCGGCCTCGTCCGCATGCGGCCGATCATCATGACGACCGCGGCGATGATCTTCGGCATGCTGCCGCTCGCGCTCGCGCTCGACGAAGGCGGCGAGCTGCAGGCGCCGATGGGCCGCGCGATCATCGGCGGCGTCATCACGTCGACGCTGCTGACGCTCGTCGTCGTTCCGGTGCTGTACAGCTATCTCGTTCGCGACAAGCGCGCTGTGCCGGTGCACGACGAACCGCGTCCATCGGCAGGCGGTGCGATGCCCGCGCACATGCCGGCTTCCAAGGACTGATTCGCGCGCGGGGCTGTTCGTCAGACCGAGCGCGCTGACGCGGACGCCGGGTGACCGGAACCCAGCCACCCCGCCGCGATGCCGCGCTCGTTCAGAAGCGCACTAGTCCTCGTAGCTCGACATCGGTGGACAAGAGCACGACAGATTGCGATCGCCCCAGACGTTGTCGACGCGCGCGACCGGCGACCAGTACTTGTCGTGGCGAAGCGTCGCCTTCGGGTAGGCCGCGTCCTCGCGCGTGTACGCATGCTGCCAGTCGGCGACGAGCAGAGATGCCGCGGTGTGCGGCGCGCCCTTCAGCGGGTTGTCGTCGCGCGGCCATTCGCCGCGCTCGACCTTCGCGATCTCGCCGCGGATCGCGATCATCGCGTCGCAGAAGCGGTCGAGCTCGTGGAGCGACTCGCTTTCGGTCGGCTCGACCATGAGCGTGCCGGGGACGGGGAAGCTGAGCGTCGGCGCGTGGAAGCCGTAGTCGATCAGGCGCTTGGCGACGTCCTCGGCGGTGATTCCGTTGGCACCGCCGGTCGAGTCCTTCAGCGGCCTCAGGTCGAGGATGCACTCGTGCGCGACGCCGCCGCCGCGGATGCCGGCGACGTTGCCGCTGTAGTGGACCTCGTAGTGGTCCGCGAGGCGAGCGGCGATGTAGTTGGCGTTGAGGATCGCGGTCTCGGTCGCTGCGCGCAGCCCCGCTTCGCCCATCATGCGGATGTACATCCAGCTGATCGGCAGCACGCCGGCGTTGCCGAGCGGCGCCGCCGCGACGGCGCCGACCGCGCCTTCGATGCCGCCGCTCGCATGGCCCGGGAGATACGGGACGAGGTCGGCGACGACGCACACCGGTCCGACGCCAGGGCCGCCGCCGCCGTGCGGGATGCAGAAGGTCTTGTGCAGGTTGAGGTGGCTGACGTCGCCGCCGAACTCGCCCGGCGCGGCGACGCCGACGAGCGCATTCATGTTGGCGCCGTCGACATACACGCGGCCGCCGTGGCGATGGACGATCTCGCACAGCTCGCGCACGCGCCGCTCGAAGACGCCGTACGTCGACGGGTACGTGATCATCACGCACGCGAGCCGGTCGGCGTGCTGCCTGCACTTCGCCTCGAGGTCGGCGAGGTCGACGTTGCCGTCGGCATCGCACTTCGTGACGACGACCTGCAGCCCCGCCATCTGCGCGCTCGCCGGATTCGTGCCGTGCGCCGACTCGGGGATCAGGCACACGGTTCGGGCCGAATCGCCGCGCGCCGCGTGCCAGGCGCGGATCGCGAGCAGACCCGCGTACTCGCCTTGCGAGCCGGCGTTGGGCTGCAGGCTGACCCCGGCGTAGCCGGTCGCCTCGCACAGCCACTGCTCGAGCTGGCGTGCGAGCGTCGCGTAGCCGGCGCGCTGGTCGGCGGGAGCGAACGGATGGATGTTCGCGAACTCCGGCCACGTGATCGGCGCCATCTCGCTCGTCGCGTTCAGCTTCATCGTGCACGAGCCGAGCGGGATCATCGAGCGGTCGAGCGCGAGGTCCTTGTCGGCGAGCTTGCGCAGGTAGCGCAGCATCGCCGTCTCGCTGTGGTGGCGGTGAAAGACCGGGTGCGTCAGGAACGGCGTCGTCCGCCGCAGCGCGTGCGGGATGAGCGGCGCGGCGCTGCGCGCGAGCGCCGCGAAGTCGGGCAGGGAGCTGCCGTGTCCGGCGAAGACGCGCCAGAGCGCGACGACGTCGTCCTCCGTCGTCGTCTCGTCGAGCGCGATGCCGAGCATCGTGTCGCCCCACTCGGGAAAGCGGCGCAGGTTCATGCCGGCGGCGACCGCGCGCGCGGCGATCGCCGACGCTTCGGCGCCGGTGTCGACGGTGAGCGTGTCGAACGCGGTGTCGTTGCGCACCGTGCGGCCGAGGGCGCGCAGGCCCGCCGCGAGGATCGCGGCCAGCGTCGCGACGCGCTCCGCGATCCGCGTCAGCCCGGCGGGGCCGTGGTAGACGGCGTACATGCTCGCGACGACGGCGGGCAGGACCTGCGCGGTGCAGATGTTGCTCGTCGCCTTCTCGCGGCGGATGTGCTGCTCGCGCGTCTGCAGCGCAAGGCGGTACGCGGTGTCGCCGTGGGCGTCGACGCTGACGCCGACGAGGCGGCCCGGGAGCCCGCGCTTGTACTCGTCGCGGCACGCCAGGTACGCGGCGTGCGGGCCGCCGCATCCCATCGGCATGCCGAAGCGCTGCGTCGTCCCGCACGCGATGTCGGCGCCGAGCTCGCCGGGCGATGCGACGAGCGTCAGCGCGAGCAGGTCGGCGGCGACGATGAACGCCGCGCCGTGGGCGTGGATGCGCGGCGCGTCGGCGCGCAGGTCGTGCAGCCGCCCGCTCGTCGCCGGCAGCTGCGCGAGGACGGCGAAGTAGTCGCCGCCGGCGACGAGCGCGTCCCACTCCTCGTGCGAGTTGGCGAGAACGACCTTCAGCTCGAGCGGCGCCGCGCGCGTGCGCAGCACCTCGATCGTCTGCGGATGGCAGTCGCCGGCAACGACGATCGTGTCGCTCTTGCACTTGACGCTGCGCCGCGCCAGCGTCATCGCCTCGGCGGCCGCGGTCGCCTCGTCGAGCATCGACGCGTTCGCGATCGCCATCCCGGTGAGGTCCGTGACCATCGTCTGGAAGTTGACGAGCGCCTCGAGCCGCCCCTGCGAGATCTCCGACTGGTACGGCGTGTACGCCGTGTACCACGCCGGGCTCTCGAGGACGTTCCTCAGGATGACGCCGGGCGTGTGCGTGCCGTGGTAGCCCTGGCCGATGAAGCTCTTCAGCACCCGGTTCTGCTGCGCGATCGCGCGCAGCTCGGCGAGCGCGTCGACCTCGCCGAGCGGCGGCGGCAGGCGCATCGGCGTGCGCCGCGCGATCGAGTCGGGAACCACCTGCTCGACGAGCGAACGCCGCGAGGTCGCACCGATCGCGTCGAGCATGCGCGGCTCGTCGTCGGCGCCGATGCCGATGTGTCGGGCGATGAACTCGCCGCCGGTCAGGAGCTCGGCGAGCGGCTTCGTCGAAGCGTCGGGCATCGTGTTCCTCTTCCGGTCGTCAGAGGCTCTTGACGAGCTCGTCGTACGCCGCCTTGTCCATCAGCGACGACGTCTCGGCGGGATCGCTGAGGCGGACCTTGAAGAACCAGCCCGCCGCCTGCGGATCGCTGTTCGCGAGCGAAGGATCGTTGCGCAGCGCCTCGTTGACCTCGACGATCTCGCCGCTCGCCGGCATGTAGAGGTCGGCCGCCGCCTTCACGGACTCGACGACGCCGGCGACGTCGCCCTTCTTGAACGTCGCGCCGACCGCGGGCAGGTCGACGAAGACGACGTCGCCGAGCGCGTCCTGCGCGTGCATCGTGATGCCGACGGTCGCGTTCGCGCCGTCGGTGTCGATCCACTCGTGGTCGGAGGTGAAGAAGACGGGCATGGCGGTTCCTCGGTTGGCGCGGCGGTCAGCCACGGAAGTAGCGGTGGGGCGTGAAGGGCAGCTGCACGACCTGCATCGGCTGGCGCTTGCCGCGGACGTCGGCGTCGAGCGGGGTGCCGACCGTGGCGAGCGCGCTCGGCACGTACGCGAGCGCGACCGGCTTGCCGACGCTGGGGCCGACCGTGCCGCTGGTGACGCGGCCGATCGCTCCGCCGCCTTCGTCGACGATCGCCGCGCCCTCGCGAACGGGGGCGCGGTCGAGGCCGATCAGGCCGACGCGCTTTCTCGCCGTGCCGCTGGCGAGCTGCTTCTCGATCGTCGCCGCGCCGGGGTAGCCGCCGGCGCGTGCGCCGCCCGGCCGTCGCACCTTCTGGATCGCCCACGCGAGCGCCGCCTCGATCGGCGTCGTCGTCGTGTCGATGTCGTGCCCGTAGAGACACAGGCCCGCCTCGAGCCGCAGCGTGTCGCGCGCGCCGAGCCCGGCGGCCTCGACCTCGGGCTCGGCGAGCAGCGCGCGCGCGAGCGCGTCGGCGCTCGCGGCGGCGACCGAGACCTCGAATCCGTCCTCTCCGGTGTAGC
>DASSRF010000181.1:0-8161 GCA_035701945.1 Caldimonas sp.
CGATTTCCCTCGATACCCGCAGGCGGGTACCTTTAGGCAGCAATACCATGAGCGTGGCGGCGAGCGACCTCGATCCAACCGAACTTCGTTCACTCGAGTCGGTGCGCGGAGTCGAGCGAGTCCGCATCGAGGCGATCCGCCGGAACGATGCCGACGTGATGCAGAGCATCCTGGACCCCAAGTTCGTCCACATCAACGGCAACGGCCAGATGTACTGCAAGGATTCGTATCTCGCTGCGATCCGCAGCCGTCGGCTGGCGTACTTCTCCGATCTCGAGCTGACCGAGACCGACCATCGAGTCGACGACGACGTCGTGATTCTGGTGGGAATGATGCGCGGCCACGCACGTCTTCACGGTGAGCAGCAGGCTTATCAGCTCCGAAGCATGCGGGTGTGGAAAGCACGAGGAGCCGACTGGAAGCTTCTGGCGTGGCAGTCTTCGAGGATGCGGGACTCCCCGTTCTAGCTCGTCGCGGCGCCGGGGCGACATCCGCCTCGCCAGGCCCCGCTCGCGGCCCGTCCGGCCCGGCCGTTCGTCGGCGCAGGACGCGACTCGTCGGCCGCAATGCGCGCTTCGTCGCAATACGCTGGGCAGGCCCAAACCGGCTCCCTACATTCGCGCCCAACGCACCACCCGGTGCGCGCCGAAGTGAAGGAGCCGACCATGACCACCGAGAACATCTTCTCCGCCGTCCTCACGCTGGGCCTGCTGGCCGGTGGCGCGGTCGCGTTCGGTTCCGACGTCGCGTCGAAGCCCACGGCGCCGGCGCACGCCGCAGCCACCAAGGTGACGCTGCCGACCGTCACCGTCGTCGGTCGCCGCGCCGCCGCGACGACCGTCGCCGCGACGGAGCGGGTGACGCTGCCGACCGTGACGGTCGTCGGGCGCCGCGCGCCGACCGCCGTCGCGGTCGAGACCGAGAGCGTCGAGCACCGCGTCCAGTGAGCCGAGCGGCCGTCCGCGACGGCCCTCCGACGCTCGCCGCAACGGCCGCCTTCGGGCGGCCGTTGCCGTTCCGGGCCGCATCGGGATCGCGGCTGCGCGCTGCCATCGCGCGTCGCCCACAATATTTTTGATGGCCATTCGTCTTCCTGGCATGGACGCCCTCGCGGCCCTGCACCCGCCAGCCCACCGCCCCATGCCCGCCAACGCCACGCGGTTCGCGGAGATCGTCACCCGCGAGCGCGCGCGCCTCGGCAACTTCATCCGCGGCCAGGTGCGCGACGCCGCCGACGCCGAGGACATCCTGCAGGACGTGCTGCTCGAGTTCTACGCCGCCACCGAGGCGCTCGAGCAAGCCGGCGCGTGGCTCTTTCGCGTCGCCAGGAACCGCATCATCGACCGCGCGCGAAGGAAGAAGGAAGAACCGCTGCCGGTCGCCGCCGACGATGACGGCCGCAGCTGGCTCGAAGAGAACCTGCCCGACCCCGCCGCGGGCCCCGACGCCGCGTACGCGCGCTCGGTCCTGCTCGGCTCGATCCAGGCCGCGCTGCAAGCGCTGCCTCGCGAGCAGCGCGACGTCTTCGTCGCGCACGAGATCGAAGGCGCCTCCTTCGCCGAGATGTCGGCGCGATGGCACGTGCCGCAGAACACCTTGCTCGCGCGCAAGCGCTACGCGGTGCTCGCGCTGCGGGCGCGGCTGCAGGCCGAATACGGCGACCTCATCGTCTAGCCCGCGCGCGCCACGATCTTCCGGAGAGAACCATGCGCATCTTCCCGCTCGCCCTGATCGCCGTCGGCGTGTTCGCGCTGCTCAGGCACTACGGCGTCATCGACGCGGCGTTTTTCCACTTGCTCTGGCCGCTGGTCCTCATCGGCATCGGGGTGGCCCTGCTCGCGCGCGGCCCGCGCTGGCGCTCGGAGATGCACGAGCGCATGCAGGACCGCTGGGAGCGACGCATGCACCGCCACTTCGGCCCCGGCTGGGCCAACCTGAGCGAAGAAGAGCGCGAGCGCTTTCGCGCGGGAATGCGGCAGTGGCAGTCGCACCACCCGCAGCCGCCCGCTCCATCGCCCGCGCCCGGCGAGCAACGCTGACGCTCGCCTGCTGCAAACGTTCGACGCCGACACTCTGCCATCCACTCGGAGGACACCATGCGGATCTTTCCCCTGGCGCTCATCGTCATCGGCCTGCTCGGGGTCGCGAAGTATCTCGGCCTCATCCCGGTCGGCACGTTTCACCTGATCGGTCCGATCCTGCTGATCGCGCTCGGCGTGGCTCTCCTCCTGCGACGGCCGCACCGTTGCGCAGGCGACTGGCGCGCCCGTGTCGGCCGCGGCAGCGACCAGGCACGCAGCCGCTCGTAGCGTTCGCTCAGTCGAGCACGACGACGCGGTCGCCATCGCCGGCGATGCAGCCGTCGGCGACCGGCTGCCACCCGCGATGGACGACGACACGGTCGGCGGCGTGGCAGATCTCGATCCGCTCGGCGTCGGGCACCTGCGCGCGCACGAAGGCCTCGATCGAGCCCGGCATGCTGACCAGGTATCGACGCGCCGCGCGGTCGGCCTCGGGATGGTCGTCGACGTGGACCCAGGGCACGAACGGGCGGACGATCGACAGCAGAAGCGAGCTGGCGTCGAAGAGCGTCGGCGCATAGCCAGCGTCGTGCAGCCAGCGCTGCGCGGCGCGGCGCGCGTCGGGTTCGGCCGCGTCCAGCTCGCCCCAGGCCAGCGCCAGCAGCTCGGCGACCCACTGGTTGCAGTTCTGGTAGCGCTCGCTGAACGGGTACGCGTTGGCGCTGTACGCCGCGCCGAGCAGCCCGAGCGACGCGGCGTTGTCGAGCGCGCGCTGCGCCAGTGCCTCGGCCGAGCCCGCGGGCAGCCGCACGATCGAGACGTAGCCCACCGGCGTGTCTTCGGCCCCTGCGACGAAGCCGGCGACGCCCTGGTCGTACAAGCGCGGCACGCGCTCGTCGCATTCGAAATAGAGCTGGCGCACCGACCACGCGCCGTTTTCGCTCGCGCGCAGGCTGACGCCGGCGTGCGAATAGCGCTCGCCGAACCGCGCGAGGTCGAGCCCGGAACGGGCGACGATCGCGCTCGCGCCGTCGCTCGCTTCGAGCTCGGCGCGCACGACCGCGGCAAAGCGGAGCAGGCGATCGTGCTGGCGCGCCGACAACGGATGCGCGGCGCGGTCGCAGTAGGCGAGCGACGAAGCCGAAGCCCCGGCGCACGCGAGCGCCAAGAGCGCCGCGGCGACGACGCGGCCGATGCGAGGCCGCATCGCGGTCAGATCGTCACGCGGTGCGCTGCCAGCTCGCGGTACCAGTCGTCCTCGAGCACCAGGTAGAAGGGCTCGCCCGCGGGCGCGAGCGCGAACTCGACGCCGTAGGGCCGTGGCCGCGCGTTGACCACGCTGCCGGCCACCAGCTGCACCTGATCGAGCGCGCGTGCGGGCAGCTCGAGCGCGAAGCTCTCGTCGGCCGGACGGTCGACCGGGCTCAGCTCGAGACGAACGCGGTCGGCGCTGCCCGCGACCGCGACGATCGCGTCGACGCGGTAGTCGCCTGCGGCCGCCCGCTTGTTGTCGTTCGAGGAGCTGTTGCTCGAGGCGCGGAACGAGTCGGACACGCTGCCGACCGACGCCGAGCCCGCCGACGAAGCGGAAGACGCGAGGCTGTCGGCCCGGGCCGGGAGCGCAGTGAACGCGGCCGCGAGCGCGGCGATGGCGACGAGAGGAAGGCGTGAGGTGCTCATGGTGAACTCGCGAGGTCCGCGACAGGATAGCGCGCCCGCTGCCTCAGTCGAGTTTCCACTTGTTGTCGACGATCCTGACGATCACCCGCGCCCGCTGGTCGAAGCCGAGGTGATCGTTCTTCGACATGTTGACGACGCCGTTGCTGACGTGCAGGTCGTGGATGCCCTCGAGCGCGTCGCGCAGGGCGCGGCGGAACTCGACCGTCCCCGGGCTCGCCTTCTTCAGCGCCACCGGGATCGCCTGCGCCAGCTCGAGCCAGGCGTCCCAGGCGTACGAGCCGAACGCCGAGACGCTGCCGGCGCCGTACGCCGCCTCGTAGCGCTTCTTGTAATCGAGCGCGGCGGCCCGCGCCGGGTGGTCGGCCGGCAGCGAATCGGCGACGACGACCGGGCTCGTCGGAACGTACGCGCCCTCGACGTCCTTGCCGCCGACGCGCAGGAAGTCGTTGTTGGCGACGCCGTGGTTGAAGTAGATGCGGCCCTTGTAGCCGCGCTCGGCGAGCGCCTTCGCCGGCAGCACCGCCGGCGTTCCGGAAGCGCCGATGACGACCATGTCGGGATTGGCCGCGACGATCTTGAGGACCTGCGCGGTGACGCTGGTGTCGCGCGGCGCGTAGCGCTCGCTCGCGACGATGCGGATCTTGCGCGACTCGGCGAACTTGTCGAACTCGGCATGGAACGCCTCGCCGAGCGCGTCGTTGAAGCCGATGTAGCCCATCGTCTTCATCCCCGCACGCGCCGCGTGCTCGAGGATCGCGAGCACCATCATCGTGTCGGTCTGCGGCGTCTTGAACATCCACGCCTTCTTGGCCGACATCGGCTCGATGATCCGCGCCGACGAGGCGAGCGAGATCACCGGCGTCTCGGCCTCGGCGACGACGTCGATCATCGCGAGCGTGTTCGGCGTCGTCGTCGAGCCGACGATGACGTCGACCCTGCTCTCGCTGATCAGCTTGCGCGTGTTGACGACCGCGGCGCTCGAATCGCTGGCGTCGTCGAGGACGATGTACTCGACCGACTTGCCGGCGATCGTCTTCGGCAGCAGCGCGATCGTGTTCTTCTCGGGGATGCCGAGCGAGACCGCCGGCCCGGTGGTCGACACCGTGACGCCCACCTTCACCTGCGCCGACGCCGGCGTCGCCAACGCGATCGCGAAGGCGGCGAGCGACGCGGCGACAGGCAGTCCGGGGAAGCGCATCTTCATCGTGGGGCTCCTGGTCGTTGCCGCGCCCTAGCGGCGGGCGAAGTCGGGTTTGCGCTTTTCGGCGAACGCGCGGACGCCTTCGCGGTAGTCGTCGCTGCGGTTGCAGCGGTCGATCGCCGCCTGCGCCGCGGCGTCGTGCGTGTCGGTCGGGTCGCGCAGCCACGCGTTGACGGTCGCCTTGGTCGCTTCCATCGTCAGCGGCGCGTTCTCGGCGATCGTCCCGGCGAGCTCGCGCACGGTGGCTTCGAGCGACGCCGCCGGCACGACGCGGCAGACGAAGCCGATGCGCAGGGCTTCGGCGGCGTCGAAAATTCGCGCGGTGTAGAAGAGGTCGTACGTGCTCTGCACGCCGACGAGCGCGAGGAAGCGGTGCACGCCGGCCTGGCTGTAGCCGAGCCCGAGCCGGCCCGCCGGCATCCGGAAGCGCGCATCGTCGGCGCAGACGCGCAGGTCGCACGCCGCGGCGAGGCCGAGGCCGCCGCCGAAGCAGATGCCGCGGATCTGCGCGAGCACCGGCTTGGTCGCGCGCGCCGGCGACCGGTACGCCGCCTCGACGATCTCGTTGTAGCGCCGCTGCGCTCCGGGCTCGCTGCGGTCGGCGCCGAACTGCGAGACGTCGGCGCCCGAGACGAACGCCTTGTCGCCGTCGCCGGTGAGCACGATGACGCGGATCGCGGGGTCGCGGTCGAGCTCGGCGATGCGGACCGGCAAGGCCTCCCACATCTCGGTGGTCATGGCGTTGTGCTTCTCGAGGTTCGAGAAGACGAGCGTGCCGACGGCGCCGTCGCGGCGCACGAGGATGGCTGCCAACTTGCGTTTCGTCGGAGTGAGCAGTGGCGATCCTAGGCGCCGCACGCGCAGCGCTGCATCGGGCTAGCCCGGATGCCGCGCGCGCGGTGCGGCCATCGCCGCTGCAGCGCTATCCTGCCGGCGCGCCGCCGGCGCCGACACATCATGGGCGAGCCCCGGATCTTCATCAGCTACCGCCGCGACGACGCGGCGGGCTACGCGCGCGCCGTCAACGACGTGCTGGCGCGTCGCTTCGGCGCCGACGCGGTCTTCATCGACGTCGACGACATCCATGCCGGAGCGCCGTTCAGCGAGGTGATCCAGCGCTCGGTCGGCGGCTCGGCCGTGCTGCTCGCGCTGATCGGCAAGCGCTGGCTCGGCGAGCGCGAGGGCGCGCCGCCGCGCATCCGCGACGACGCCGACTTCGTTCGCCGCGAAGTCGCAGCCGGGCTCGCCAACCCGGCGATGCGCGTCGTCCCGGTGCTCCTCGACGGCGCGGCGATGCCGCAGGCCGCGCAGCTGCCGCCGGACCTGCGCGAGCTGGCGGGGCGCAACGCGCTCGAGCTCGACAACACGCGCTTCGCCGCCGACACGGACCGGCTGCTGCGCGAAGTCGAGGAAGCGCTCGGTGAAGGACCGTCCGCGCCCGCGACGCGCACGTCGTTCGCGCTGCGTTGGCTCGCCGTCGCCGCGCTCGCGGCGCTCGTCGTCGCGGCGGCGGTCTACGAGCTGCGGTCGTCGTTGTCGGCTGCGAAGCCGGCGGCGTCGTCGGCGCGCGCCGCCGTCAACGGCGAATGGCGCGCCCAGGTCGAGTACGACTGGCCCGGCGCGCGCCACGTCGAGCGCTTCGTGTTCGCCGGCCAGGGCGATGCGCTGCACGGCAGCGCGTCGTTCCTCGGCGTCGCGCGCGGCGTCCTCGAAGGCGCGGTCGAGGGCGAGCAGCTGCGCTTCGTCACGCGGACCGGCGAGCTCGGCGGCGGCGACGCGTCGGTCGTGCACCGCTACCGCGGCCAGCTCGTCGGCGACGAGCTTCGCTTCGTCATGCAGACCGAGGGCGGCGGCTCGGCGCACGTGCCGGTCGAGTTCGTCGCGCGACGCGCAGCAGCGAGCGCGCCGGCGGCGAACCGCTGACGGACGCACCGCCACCCGCGCGCGCGTTCCTCAGCCGGCAACGCCGCCCTCGCGCTTGCGATCGCTCTCCGCCGCCAGCGCCTTGCTGACGGCGAACGCGAGCTCGCTCGCGAGGCGCGTGACCTTGTCCGCTTGCGCAGTCCACGCCCGCAGCTTGAGGTTGAGCGTCGGCGGCGGCGCGACGTCGCCGAGCAGGACCTCGGGCGGCGGGTCGTCGGCGACGAGGCGATTCGCCTTCGCCGTGTCGACGAGGAGCGCGACGACGTGCTGGATGTCGTCGCCGGAGCTGACCGTGACCGGGATCTCGATGCCGCGCTTTCCGGCGCTCAACGTCCAGTTCTTCACGTTGTCGCTGATCAGCCTGCTGTTCGGGACGATCATCTCGGAGTTGTCCCATTGCCGGATCCGGCTCGCGCGGATGCCGATGCGCCGCACGATCCCGGCGGCGTCGCCGACCCGGATCTCGTCGCCGACCTCGATCGGCCGCTCGAAGAGCAGGATCAGCCCCGAGATGAAGTTGTTGAAGATCGTCTGCAGGCCGAACCCGATGCCGACGCCGAAGGCGCCGACCAGGACCGTGATCCGCGTCAGGTCGAATCCGGCCGCGCTCACGGCGAAGAAGAAGCCGATCAGCAGGATCGCGTAGTCGACCATCGCCGAGATCGCGTACGGCACCCCGCGCGGCAACGAGAGCCGGGGGAAGACGTCTTCCTCGAGCGCGAAGCGGACGATGCGCGACAGCATGAACGCGAGCCAGACGACGACGAAGAAGACGACGACGTCGCCGGCGGAGATGCGCAGCGAGCCGAGCGCCAGCTCGGCGCCGAGGAGATCGCCGGCGATCCGGAACACGACGCCGCGCAGCGTGAAGAACTCGAGCGTCGCCGTCAGCCACACGGCCGCGACGACGACGAGCGCGAGCCGGCGCGCCTTGTGGCGGATCCGCGGCCCGCGGTTGCGCGCCATGTGGAATAGGTTCAGCGGCCAGAAGCGCAGCGCGAACGCGACGAATGCGTCGAAGATGCGGAAGACGACGTAGAGGACGACCGCCGCATAGAGGCTGCGCAGGACGCCGCCGCCGACCAGCGTCGAAAGGTTCACGTAGCCGAGCACGTTGGCGACGACGGCGACCGCGAAGAACGGGAGCACGACGAGCGAGCCGAGGCGAACGATCCGGTAGACGTGGCCGCGCCGCAGGTCCTCGGGCGGCGGCTGCCGCCCGAGCCGCGTCGCGTGAAACCAGAGGAAGAACGCGAACCCGGAGAGCATCTCGAGCACGAACAGCGGCCGCACGACCGGCGGCGCGCCCTCGGTGATCGCGCGCAGCTGATCGATG
>DASSRF010000182.1:0-2369 GCA_035701945.1 Caldimonas sp.
CCGTGCCGACGACTGGCTCGGTCCCGACGCGGTGTGGAAGCGCGTCGAATGGGCGACGCGCGTCGCCGAGCGCGCCGGCCGCGTCGTCGACGCGCGCCGGCTCGCCGAGCAGAGCCTCGGGCCGCTCCTCGGCAGCGAGACCGCGCAGCAGCTCGACCGCGCCGCCGACGGCGGGCAGGCGCTCGCGCTGCTGCTGCTCGCGCCCGAGTTCCAGCGCCGTTGACAGGAGCCGCGCCATGGCACCCCCGACCTCGATTCGACCGCGCCGCGCAGGCGCAACGTCGCTGCCGCGCCGGCGCGTCGTCGCCGCGATCGCCGCGGCGGGGGGCGCGTTCGCCGTCGCGCCACGGCTCGCGCTTGCCGGCAGCGGCGCGCCCGCAGGCAATCGCTTCGTCCTCGTCGTCCTGCGCGGCGGCATGGACGGGCTCGGCGCAGCGCCCGCGATCGGCGATCCCGACTACGCGGCGGCGCGCGGCCCGCTCGCCAACCTCGGCGCCGCGCCGCTCGCGCTCGATTCGACGTTCGCATTGCATCCGAACCTCGGCGAGCTGCACGCGATGGTGCGCGGCGGCGATGCGGCGATCGTCCACGCCGTCGGGCTCGCGTACCGCGGCCGCTCGCACTTCGACGCGCAGCAGGTGCTCGAAAGCGGCGCCAACCGGCCGTACGAGCTGCAGAGCGGCTGGCTCGGCCGCGCGCTCGCGGCGAGCGGGCAGAAGGGAATCGCGATCGCGACCGCGGTGCCGCTCGTGCTGCGCTCGAGCGCCGCGGTCGACACCTGGGCGCCTTCGGTCCTGCCCGATCCTTCGGCCGACCTCGTCGCCCGGCTCGAGCGCATGTACGCGCACGACGCGTCGCTCGCGACCGCGCTGTCGCGCGCGCGAGCGCTGCACCTTGACTCGCTGCCGCCGATGGGCGCCGACGGCGCAACGATGGCGTCTTCGCAAAACGGCGGCACGGTGCAGCGACCCGGCGCCTTCGTCGCGCTCGCGCGCCGCGCCGCCGAGTTCCTCGCCCAGCCGGTCGGGCCGCAGGCCGCGGTGCTCGAGATCGGCGGCTGGGACACGCACGCCAACCAGGCGAATCCGAACGGCGCGCTCGCCAACAACCTGCGCCAGCTCGACGCCGGCCTGGCCGCGCTGCGCAGCGACCTCGATGCCGCCGGCGCCTGGCGCCGCACCGTCGTCGTCGTCGCCAGCGAGTTCGGGCGCGAGGTCGCGGTCAACGGCGCGCTCGGCACCGACCACGGCAGCGGCGGCGTCGCCTTCGTCCTCGGCGGTCCGGTGAAGGGCGGCGTCGTCGCCGACTGGCCCGGGCTCGCGCGCGACAAGCGCTTCGAAGGCCGCGACCTGCGCGCGACGACCGACCTGCGCGCGGTCCTCAAGGGCGTCCTCGGCGACCACCTGCAGGTCGCGTCGCGCGCCCTCGAGCGCGACGTCTTCCCGGACAGCGCCAGCGTCCGTCCGCTCGCGCTGCTGCGCGCCTAGCCCGCGCTGGTGCGCGCTCGGCGTTCCGCAGGCGCGGCGCCGTCGGCGATCTCGAGGATCCGCACCGCCATTCGAGCAGCAGCGCCGCGATGCGCGCCGGCGAATTCGAGCGCGGCGTCCGAGCGACGCGCGCGTTCCGCCGCTTGCGCCGGCGAGACGAGCGCGACCGCGGCAGCGACACCGGCAACCATGTCGGCGGCGCGCACCGCCGCGCCGGCGGCGAACGCGAGCTCGGCGGCGTCGCTGAAGTTGAACGTGTGCGGGCCGAGGACGAGCGGGCAGCCGCACGCCGCCGCCTCGATCAGGTTCTGGCCGCCGAGCGGCGCGAAGCTCCCGCCGAGCAGCGCGACGTCGCCGAGCGCGTACCACGCCGGCATCTCGAGCATCGAGTCGCCGAGCCAGATGTCGCAGTCGATCGCGTCGCGCGGCGGCGCACCATCGGGCCAGGCGCTGCGGCGCAAGAGCGTGACGCCGGCGTTCGCGACCAGCTCGGCGACGGCGCCGAAGCGCTGTGGATGGCGCGGCACGATCACGAGCAGCGGCCGCGGCGCCGCGAGCGCGCGCCACGCCGCGAGCAGCTCGGGCTCCTCGCCTTCGCGCGTCGACGCCGCGACGACGATGCCGCGCGCGACGCCGCCGCGCCAGCCGCGGCCGCGCGCGAGCAGCTGCGGGTCGGGAGCGAGGTCGTACTTGAGGTTGCCGACGACGCTGACGTCGCGCGCGCCGGCGTCGCGCAGCCGCGCCGCGTCGGCGTCGCTCTGCGCGCACACAACCGCAAGGCTGGCGAACGCCGGCTCGGCAAGCGAGCGCCAGCGCGCATAGCCGCGCGCCGATTTCTCCGAGAGGCGCGCGTTGGCGAGGACCACCGGCACGCCGCGCGCA
>DASSRF010000183.1:0-11509 GCA_035701945.1 Caldimonas sp.
TGGCGCGCTCGCAGGTCGCGACGCCGAGCCACCTGATCCACGCCGACGCCTACTCGGGCCTGGTCGCGAACGGCTTTCGCCGCAGCGGCATGTTCACGTACCGACCGTACTGCGACGGCTGCCGCGCCTGCCTGCCGCTGCGCGTCCCGGTGGCGACCTTCGTGCCGACACGCAGCCAGCGGCGGGCGCTGCGCGCGCACGGCGGCCTGCAGGCGCGGGTGCTGCGGCTGTGCTTCGTCCCCGAGCACTACCAGCTCTACCTGCGCTACCAGGCGGGCCGCCACATCGGCGGCGGCATGGACCACGACTCGGTCGAGCAGTACACGCAGTTCCTGCTGCAAAGTCGGGTCAACTCGCGGCTGGTCGAGTTCCGCGAGCCCTCGGCCGACGGCGAAGGCGCGCTCAAGATGGTCTCGATCCTCGACGTCCTCAACGACGGCCTGTCGGCGGTCTACACGTTCTTCGAGCCCGAGCCGAAGACGAGCTACGGCACCTACAACGTCCTCTGGCAGATCGAGCAGACGCGCCAGCTCGGGCTGCCGCACGTCTATCTCGGCTACTGGATCCGCGGCAGCGACAAGATGGCCTACAAGGCGCGCTTCGGGCCGCACGAGCTCCTCGTCGGCGGCGAGTGGCTTCCGTCCCGAGACGTGGAGGGCTAACGATGGAATTCGACGTCACCCGCGAACAGTGGGTCGATCGCTTCGCGTTGCGCCTCAGCCAGCTCGAAGTCGGCGCCGAACCCGAGCAGTTCGTCGAGTTCGCGACGACGATGTGGCCGTCGCACGGCCAGCTCGACCCGATCGTCGCCGCCGACGACGAGTTCGCCCGCCGGCTCGGCAAGAGCGCGGCCGCGCGCGCCGACTTCGCGACCACCGAGGGGCTCGGCGAGAGCGACTTCGAGCGCACCGAGCGGATCCCGGTCGAGCGCGTCCAGGCGCCGGGCGAATACGTCCGCGACACCGACGAGTGGATCGCCCGCTGCGTCGCCCGGGTCCTCGAGCTCGACCCGATCATCAAGCGCGACGAGGCGGAGCGCTCGGTGAGCGAGCTCGCCGAGCTCGAGCGCTGGCGGCTGATGAAGCCCGAGGCCGCCGCCGACCAGCTCTACACGCCGATCCGGCCGCGCTGAGCGTTCGCGCGCGAGCTGCCGTTGCGGCACGTGGATTGCCGGAGGCCGCGATCGGGGACCCTCGGGAGCAGAACGTGGCACGAGCAGCGGATACGCAGGGCGCGGCGAACCAGGACGCGGCCGAATCGACGCCGGACATCCTGTCGCTCCTCGCGGCCGATCACGCCGAGGTGAGCGCAGCGCTCGACGAGTACGAGGACATGGGCGAAGACGAGGACCAGTCCTCCGGCCGCCAGGAGCTCGCGCAGCGGATCTGCCGCATGCTCACCATCCACTCGACGATCGAGGAAGAGTTCTTCTACCCGGCGGCGCGCGAGGCCGGCGTCGACCCGGACCTGCTCGACGAGGCCGGAGTCGAGCACGCCTCGGTGAAGCGGCTGATCGAGCAGATCCAGGCGTCCGACCCCGACGACCGCCTCTACGACGCCAAGGTCAAGGTGCTCGGCGAGTACGTCCGCCACCACGTCGACGAAGAGGAAGGCCCGCTCTTCGACGAATGCCGACGCACCAACATGGATCTTTACGCGATCGTCATGCCGATGGCGACCCGGCGCGCCGAGCTGATGCAGTCCGACGGCTCAGCCGCGCGCGGCCGCGGCAAGCGGGCCGCGAAGAAGGCGACCACGGCCGCTCCGGGCTGAGCCCGATCGCCGGGCGCCGACCTCTCGGTGCCGAAAGGCACGGCGCGGCCGTGCCGAGATGAGAAAATCGCGACATGGCGGATGACGACGTTCGGGTGCTCGTGGTCGACGACGTCGCGGACGCGGCCGAGTCGCTCGCCGAGACGCTCGAGATGAGCGGCTACAAGGTCGCGGTCGCGACCGACGGCGCGCGCGCTCTCGCGCTGATCGAGGCCGAGCAGCCGCATTGCGTCCTGCTCGACATCGGCATGCCGGGAATGGACGGCAACCAGCTGACGCGGCTGCTGCGCGACCGCTACGGCGACGACATCGTGCTGATCGCGGTCACCGGCCGCGAGCACGACGACGAACGCGTCTCCGACACCTTCGCGCGGGTCGACCACTACCTGCAAAAGCCGGTCGATCCCGACCAGCTCAGGAAGCTGCTGCCGCCGGTCGCCGGCTGAGCCGGCGTCAGGCCGCCGCCGCCATCGCGTCGCGCTCGGCGGCGAGACGCTGCCCGAACACCCGGCGGAAGTGCGCGAGCGCGGCATCCGCCGCGATCGCGAGCAGCTGGGTCTCGGGATCGCGGTCGAACAGGCGCTGCTGCGCCTCGATGATCGCCTTGTCCTCCATGAACCCCTCGCGCAGGCTGTTGCACAGCGACAGCGCGATGTTCGGATCGTCGAGATCGAAGTTGTGGAGGTAGTTCCAGAAGAAGTGCGTCGTCCGGCGCGTCTCGGGCGTCATGAACTGGCAGTTGCGGTACTGCCGTGCGCCGGCGATGTTGCCCTTCTCGGCGCCGCTGCCGGCCGGGGCGAACATCGACTCGAGGAAGAAGATTCCGGGAACGAGCATGCGACCGATGTTGCGGCGGTCGACCTTGGCGTCCTTGTCGCGGATCACCTTCTTGTGAAACGGCGGCGAATCGCTGTTCATGTGCCAGCGCTCGACGCGAAAGCCGTCGGCGAGCCGCTCGATCGCGACCGGCCGGGTCTGGTAGGCGTACTCCTCGGAGCCGCCGAGCGTCTTCGTGTGGACGAACGCGAGGTGCGCGAAGTCGCTCAGGTTGTCGACGATCAGGAGCCAGTTGGCGTCGTAGTGCATGTACGCGGGCATGCCGCGCCAGCCCGGGTCGTGGAGCGGCTCGTAGTCGACGACGAGCGCCGGGTCCGCCTTCGCGGGGTCGCCCATCCAGATCCAGACGAGGTGGTCGCGCTGGACGATCGGGAAGCTCCTCACGCCGAGGCGCGCCGGAATGACGTCCTGCCCGGGGATCTGGATGCACTTGCCCGAGGGGTCGAACTTCATGCCGTGGTACATGCAGCGGATGCAGTCGCCTTCGATGCGCCCCATCGAGAGCGGCGCGCCGCGGTGGCAGCAGCGGTCCTGCATCGCCATCACGCGGCCGCTCTCGCCGCGGTAGAGGACGACCGGCTCCTCGAGGATCGTGCGCGCGAGCTTGGCGCCGTCGATCAGCTCGTGGTCCCACGCCGCGACGTACCAGCAGTTCTTCAGGAAGATCTCGTCGTTCGCTGCCATCGCCTCGTCTCCGCCCGGCCGGCGCACGAGCACGGGCGCTCGATGCGGCGGATGCCGCGATCGTAGCGCGCGCGCTCACTCGACCTCGAGCGTTCCCTTCATGGTCGGATGGAGCGAGCAGACGTAGGCGATCGTGCCGGCGCGGTCGGCGCGCCAGCGCCACGACTTGCCCTCGGCGATCGACTTCGAGTCGAACACGCCCGCCGCGGTCGCGGTGTGCGGAAACGGGTCGCGGTTGGTCCAGACGACGACGTCGCCGCGCTTGACCTTGAGCGTCGCCGGCGAGAACTGCACCGCCTGCATGACGATCTCGTGCGTCGTCGCTGCGCGGTCGGCGGCGACCGCGACGGCGACGGCGCCGAGTGCGGCCGTCGCGAGCGCCGCCGCGAGGACGCCGCGGCGGCCGACGCCGGTCCGTGCGCTACTTGCCAAGCTTGCCCTGCAGCATCTTGGCGTGCTCGAGGTGGGCGACGAACGCCGGCCGCACCGAGACGAGCAGGTTCTTCAGCTCTGCGTTCTGCGCGCTCGGGATCAGCGTCTTGTCGAGCGCGTCGATGACCTGCTGGTGGTACGCGACCTCGTGGTCGACGTAGGCCTTGTCGAACGCGGCGCCGCTCAGCGTCTTCAGGTTCTTGACGTTGTCCTCGCCGCCCTTCTTCAGGCTCTCGCTCGTCGGGTTGTCCTCGGGCTTGACCTTGAGCTTGGTGACGAGCGCCACCGCCTGCTTGTTGACGCCGCTGTGGTCGGTCACCATCTGCTTGCCGAACGCCTTCACCTCGGCGCTGCTGCCCTTCGACTCGGCGAGCTTGCCGGCGTCGATGTCGACCTGGTTGGCGGCGACGACGATCGCCGCGATCTGGGCGTCGTTCGGCGACTGCGCGAAGGCGGGAGCGGCGAACAGTGCGGCGGCCGCGATCGCGGCGCCGAGCGTCATCTTGATGGTCATGGCGATCCTCCGGAGTGGTTCCGACTCCATTGGATGCGCCGGGCGGAGCCGCCGTTCCCGACCGGGCGACTACCCGCGCGGCTCCTCGGTCGCCGGCAGCCGCGCCATCACGGCGGCGACGATCCGGTCGCAGCGCGCGCCCGCGAAGGCGAAGACCTCGCCGGTCGCGAGGTCGAGCTCCTCGGCGAGCGCCGCGCGCAGCATCGCTCGGGCCCGGAAGACCCGCGTGCGCACCGTCGCCGGCGGGATCTCGAGCGAAGCCGCGACCTCGTCGATCGGCATCTCCTCGACCTCGCGCAGCATGAATGCCGTGCGGAACGCGAGCGGCAGCGCGTCGATCTCGCGCTCGAGCAGGCGGCGCAGCTGCGCGCGCAGCGCCCCGGTCTCGGGCGATGCCGCAGGGGCCTCGTCCATGGCGTCTCCCTTCGCCTCCCCGGCAGTCTCGCCGATGTCGTCGTGCAGGCCGACGACGTTGTCGCGCCGGCGGGCACGCAGGCGGCCGAGCGCCTGGTTGATCACGATCCTGGTCAGCCACGTCGACAGCCGCGAGTCGCCGCGAAACGTGCCGAGTGCGCGGTACGCGGCGAGGTAGGCCTCCTGCAGCGCGTCCTCGGCGTCGGCGTCGTCGCGCAGGATCGCGCGCGCGGTGCGAAAGAGCGCGCCGTTGTGGCGGCGCATGACGGTCTCGAACGCCGCCGAATCGCCGCCGACGATGCGGGCGACGAGCGCGTGGTCGTCTTCGCCCGCGGCAGGGCGGGCGGTCTGGGCGGTCTGCATCCGCGATTGGATGTCGGTCGGCACGCTGCCGTTCCCGCGACGCTGCGCCTCGGCGAACCGTCCGTCTCAGGGCACGAGCAGGATCGGCTTCTTCGCCCGCGCGAGCACCCCGCTCGCGACCGAGCCGAGGACGAGGCTGCCGAGCGCGGAGTGGCCGTGCGTGCCCATCACGACGAGGTCGAACGCCTCGCGCTCGGCGAGGCCGGCGATCTCCTCGGCTGCGTGGCCCGGACGGAAGAGCGCCGTCAGCTTCCAGCCCCGCTGGGACGCGACCGCGACGACCGCGTCGAGCACCTTGGCCGCCTCGTCGCGGTAATAGCTGTCGACTGTCTGGCGATCGAGGTGTCGCGCCGCGTGCGGCGGGATCGGCGTGACGACGGTGAGCGCGGTGTACTCGTGCGAGGCGCCGAGCAGCTCGTCGTGGCCGGCCAGGTAGTCGAGCATGCGCTTGGTGTAGTCGCTGCCATCGACGGCGAGCAGAATCTTCATGGCGGCCTCCGGTTCGATCGAGCCATTCTCCGTCGGCCGGGCGCTCGTGCGCTTGCGGATCCGCAACGGGCCGCCGCGTGCGCCTTCGATGATCGACGCATGGGCAGACCCACTCTCCTCATCTGCCGCCCTCGCCGGCGCAGCGCGCGGCCCGTCGGCCTCGCCGCACCCGGGCGGAGCGCGAGCTAGCCGTCGGCAGCGCCATGGTCGCCGCAGTCGCCGAACCGTCGCTCGTCGCCGCCGCCGCCGTCGCGCAGGCACTCGGCAGCGACCTCGGCACCGGCCTGACGGCGGCAGAGGCGGCGCGCCGGCTCGCCGTGGACGGCGACAACGTCCTGCGCGCCGCGCCGTCGCCCGGCTGGTGGCAGCGCGCGTGCGGACAGTTGCGCGACCCGCTGGTGCGCCTCCTGCTGGTCGCGGTCGCGGTCTCGCTCGCCGCGTGGTTGTACGACGACGGCCACGGCTGGCCTGTCGATGCGATCGTGATCGCCGCGATCGTCGTCCTCAACGCCGCGCTCGGACTCGCCCAGGAAGCAAGAGCGAACGATGCCGTCGCCGCGCTGGCGCGGATGACCGCGTCGATGTCGACCGTTCTTCGCGACGGCGCGCTGCTGCGCGTCCCGAGCGCCGCGCTCGTGCGCGGCGACGTCCTCGTCCTTGCCGAAGGCGACGCGGTCGGCGCCGACGCGCGCCTCGCCGAGTCGGCGTCGCTGCGCGTGCACGAGGCGTCGTTGACCGGCGAGAGCGAGGCGGTGGCGAAGGATGCGGCAACGCTCGCCACCGCCGTCGCTCTCGCCGATCGCAGCAACATGGTCTGGAAGGGCACCGTCGTCGTCCAGGGCGGCGCCCGCGCGATCGTCACCGCGACGGGAATGCGCACCGAGATGGGCGCGATCGCGGCGATGCTCGACGCGAGCGCGGAACCGCAGACGCCGCTGCAGGCCGAGGTCGGCCGGGTCGGCCGCCGCCTCGGCGTCGCCGTCGTCGCGATCGCGGTCGTCGTCGTCGCGACCGTGCTGCTCCTCGCCGAGATCCGCAGCGCGGCCGACGTCGTCGCGGTGCTGCTGCTCGGCGTCTCGCTCGCGGTCGCCGCGGTGCCCGAGGGCCTGCCGGCGATCCTGTCGGTGGTGCTCGCGCTCGGCATGCAGCGGATGGCGCAGCGCAACGCGATCGTCAAGTCGTTGGCGTCGGTCGAGACGCTCGGCTCGGCCTCGGTCATCTGCTCGGACAAGACGGGAACCCTGACGCGCTCGGAGATGACGATCGAGCGCACCGTCACCGCGTCCGGCGCGGCCCGCGTCACCGGCATCGGCTATGCGCCGGACGGTCGCGTCGAGCACCAAGGCGAGGCGCTGAGCGAAGGACCGCTGCACGACGAGCAGGTCGTCCTGCTCGGCGGCGGCAGCCTCGCCGGCAACGCCGGTCTGCGGCAGCGCGACGACGGCGCGTGGGAAGTCCGCGGCGATCCGACCGAGGCGGCGTTCCTGGTCGCCGAGCGCAAGCTCGGCAGCGCGCAACGGCGGCAGCGGCGCTTCGAGCGCGTCCGCGAGATCCCGTTCAGCGCCGAGCGAAGGATGATGTCGACCATCGAGCGCGACCGCGAGCACGGCGGCGCGCTCGTGCTGGTCGCCAAGGGTGCGCCCGACGTCCTCATCGAGCGCTGCGATCGCATTCGCGTCGGCGCGGACGTGCTGCCGTTCGACGCGGCGAGGCGCGCGCAGGCGATCGCCGAAGTCGACCGCCTCTCGGACGCGGCGCTGCGGACGCTCGCGGTCGCCTACCGGCCGCTCGACGGCGACGCGTGCGCCGACGACACGCTCGAGCGCGACCTCGTCTTCGTCGGCACCGTCGGCATCATCGACCCGCCGCGGCCCGAGGCTGCGCTCGCGATCCGCGAGGCGAGGCGCGCCGGCATCCGCGTCGTCATGATCACGGGCGACCACCCGCGCACCGCGGCCCGCATCGCCGCCGACCTCGGCATCGTCGCGCCTGGCACTGCGGCGATCACCGGTGCCGAGCTCGATGCGCTCGAGGGCGATGCGTTCGTTGCCGCAGTCCGGCACGCGGCGGTGATCGCGCGCGTCGCGCCGGCGCACAAGCTGCGCATCGTCGAAGCGCTGCGTGGCGACGGCCACGTCGTCGCGATGACCGGCGACGGCGTCAACGACGCACCGGCGCTGAAGGCGGCCGACATCGGCGTCGCCATGGGAATCGCCGGCACCGACGTCAGCAAGGAGGCGGCCGACATGGTCCTCGCCGACGACAACTTCGCGACCATCGTCGCCGCGGTGCGCGAAGGGCGCGCGATCTTTGCCAACATCGGCAAGATCCTGCGCTATCTCGTGTCGTCGAATCTCGGCGAAGTGCTGACGGTCTTCCTCGGCGTGGTCGCGGCGACGGTGCTCGGCCTGCGCTCAGCGAACGGGGCGCTGGTGTTGCCGCTCCTGGCGACGCAGATCCTGTGGATCAACCTCGTCACCGACGGTGCGCCGGCGCTCGCGCTGGGCGTCGATCCCGAGACCGACGACGTCATGGCGCGGCCGCCGCGACGCCGCGACGACAGCATCCTCGACGCGCGGGCGTGGTGCGAAGTCGCGACGACGGGCTTGGCGATGGCGATCGCGACGTTGCTCACGATCGATCTCTTCCTGCCCGGCGGCCTGATCGAAGCCGGCGGCAACCTCGGCCTCGCGCGCACCGCGGGCTTCACGGTCCTCGTGCTCGCGCAGCTCTTCAACTGCCTGAACGCGCGCTCGACGACGACGAGCGCGTTCCTGAACGCGTTCGCGAACCGTCGACTGTGGCTGGCGATCGCGGTCTCGGCGGCGCTCCAGGTCGCGGTCGTCCACGTGCCAATCCTCAACGTCGCGTTCGCCACCGTTCCGCTGACGGCCGGGCAATGGGCGATCTGCCTCGCGATGGCCAGCTCGGTGCTGTGGGTCGGCGAGTTGCGCAAGCTGTTGCTGCGCGGCGCGACGTCGCGCGCCGGCCGACGCGCGGCCGAGCGCGCTACGGCGCGCTCAGGTGCTGCACGAGGATGAGCACGCCGATGACGATCAGCAGCACGCCGCCGACGACCTCGGCGCGCTTGCCGGCGACGGCGCCGAGGACGCGGCCGAGCATCACGCCCGTCGTGACCATCGCGAACGTCGTCAGCCCGATCGCGATCGCCACCGGCGCGATGGCGATGTCGATGAAGGCGAGGCCGACGCCGACCGCCATCGCGTCGATGCTGGTCGCGAAGCCGGTCAGCGCGAGCAGCCAGAACGCGTGACGGCTCGGGCGCGCCGCGTCGTCGATCTCGTCGACCCGGCCGCGCGCTCCTGCCCAGATCATCCGCACGCCGAGCCCGGCGAGGACGACGAACGCGATCCAGTGGTCCCACTCGGTGACCAGCCTGGCCGCCATCGAACCGAGCGCCCAGCCGACGACCGGAGTCAGCGCTTCGATCGAGCCGAAGATCGCGCCGGTGCGAAGCGCCTCGCTCCAGCGCGGCCGGTGCAGCGCGGCGCCCTTGCCGATCGCCGCCGCGAACGCGTCGGTCGACATCGCGAACGCGAGCGCGAGAATCGCAACGAACGTCATGCGTCGACCGTGAGGCAAGGAGCGGACCGCCGGCGGCGGCCCGGCCCGCGATCATGCACGAGCGTCCGTGCGCCGCGTCGTCAGTCGGTCGCGCGGTCCCAGGCGTCGCGCGCGGCGAGCCTGGCCTGCTCCCACGTCAGGCGCGACTCGCCCTTGGCCATCGCCCAGTCCTGGCTGATCCTGCGCTCGGCCTGCTCGAACGTCGCCTCGGGAAGCGTTGCGCGCATCCGGTAGCCAAGGTCGTATGCCGGCCGGTAGTCGTCGTAGGCGAGCCCGCTGTCGTAGTACGGTCGGTCGCGATACGCGTTGCGCCAGTGGAGCTCCTCGGTCTTCGGGTCGACGAGCTTCGCGGTCCCCTTGCCGATCGCGCCGCCGGCGACCGCGCCGACCGCCGCGCCGGCGACGATGCCTCCCGGGCCCCCCGGTGCTCCCGCGGCGGCGCCGACGACCGCGCCGCCACCGGCACCGAGCCCCTCGGCGAGGTGATGGTCGGCGATCGCGTTGGCGAGCTGCGGATTGACGAGCTCGGCGGCGGCGTCGTTCGCCTCGCCGCTCGCGACGGCGACGTCGGCGAGCTCGTGCTCTGCCGCACCGACGCCTTCGGTCGGGTTCGCGTTCTCGGCGATCTCCTTGCCGGCGAGGCCGCCGGCGATCGCGCCGACGACGCCGCCGGCGAGCGTGCCGAGCGGCCCGGCGGTCGAGCCGACCGCGGCGCCGGCTGCGGCACCGCCGGCGGCGCCGAGCCCGGTGCCGAGCGGATGCGCGCCCGGGGTCTTGGTGATCGGATCGAGGTTTTCCGGATTCGACTTCGACATGTTGGCCTCCTCAGGCGCGAGCGCGGCCGCGGTCGCGCGGTGACAAAGCGCGCCGGCGGTCCGGCGCAGCGCGTCATCGTCCGCCCGCGACGTGCGTGCGCTGCGTCGGACGCGTGGCTGCGGCGTTGTAGGTCGAGCGCGTGCGGCGCGCGAACGGTCGCGCTGCATTGGCTTGCGTGACGATCAGCCGGACGAAGTGGCTAAGGACGAGCGGCGAGTGCCTCGACTGCCGGGCGCTGTAGGCCGACGGTCGTTCGAACGACTGGTGGGCGGTGCAGGCTTCGAACCTGCGACCCCGTCCGTGTGAAGGACGTGCTCTACCCCTGAGCTAACCGCCCGCGCGGCGCGGCTGCGTGCCGTGCGCGAGAGGCGTTCATTGTGCCATGGCGACATGCGCCGACGCCGCCGCGAGCGCGCGCCAGACCGTCCTGCCGCCGCTCGCCTTGTCGATCTCGGCGAGCAGCGCGGCGTGCGCAGCGAGGTCGTCGTCGTCGGCAGCGATGACGACGAGCGAGAGCGAGGCGAAGTCGATCGTGCGCACCGCGAGGTCGGCGTCGAGCGCGTCGCCCCCGTCCATGACGAGCGAGTCCTGGCCGCGCGTCATGCGGATGTAGACCTCGGCGAGGAGGCCCGCGTCGAGCAGCGCGCCGTGCAGCTCGCGCATCGCGTTGTTGACCTCGAAGCGCTTGCAGAGCGCGTCGAGCGAGTTCGACTTGCCGGGGAAGCTGTCGCGCGCCATCGAGAGGCTGTCGGTGACGCGGCAGCCGTGCTCGGCGATCGGCGCGCGGCCGATCCGGCGCAGCTCCATGTCGAGAAAGCCGATGTCGAACGCGGCGTTGTGGATGACGATCTCGGCGCCGCGGACGAATTCGATCAGCTCGTCGACGATCTCGGCGAAGAGCGGCTTGTCGGCGAGGAAGTCGTCGCTGAGGCCGTGCACCGCGAGTGCGTCGGTGCTGTTGCGCCGCTCGGGGTTGACGTAGAAGTGGATCTTGCGCCCGGTGAGCCTGCGGTTGACGAGCTCGACGCAGCCGATCTCGACGATGCGGTCGCCCGACTCGGGGCTGAGGCCGGTGGTCTCGGTGTCGAGGAAGATCTGCCGCATCGCCGGCTCAGGCCTCCTTCGCGTGCAACGGCTGCGCCGGCGTCGGCGCGGCGGCGCGGCCACGCCCCCAGAGCCAGAGCGCGACACCCGCCGCGACCATCGGCACGCACAGCCACTGCCCCATCGTCATGCCGAGCGCGAGGTAGCCGAGGAACTCGTCGGGCTGGCGGAAGAACTCGGCGACGAAGCGCAGCACGCCGTAGCCGACGAGGAACGCCCCCGAGACCTGGCCGAGCCCGCGCCGCTTCCTGCCGTAGATCCAGAGGACGACGAAGAGCAGCAGGCCTTCGAGCAGGAACTGGTAGAGCTGCGACGGATGGCGCGGCTGCATCGACCCCGACTGCGGAAAGACCATCGCCCACGGCAGCGACGGGTCGGCGACGCGGCCCCACAGCTCGCCGTTGATGAAGTTGCCGATCCGCCCCGCCGCGAAACCGGTCGGCACGCACGGCGCGACGAGATCGGTGACCTCGAGGAACGCGCGCTTGCGCGAGCGCG
>DASSRF010000184.1:0-3596 GCA_035701945.1 Caldimonas sp.
GCCGTCGCTTGCGAGGCGTCCTCGAAGAGCAGGAAGAAGCCGTCGCTGTGGTCGATCTCGCGGCCGCCGTGGCGGGCGAGGAGGGCGCGCGCGGTGCGGTCGTGGTCGGCGAGCACGGCCGCGGCGCGCGCGTCGCCGAGCCGCTCGACGAGCGCGGTGCTGTCGACCAGGTCGGTGAAGAGAAGCGCGTGCGCTGCCATGCGATCGCCTCCCGTGGAGCATGCCCGGATCGCCCCGACAGTATGTGCCGAGACGCGTGTGCCGCCGAGCGCGAGCAGCTACTCGATGACTTCGTCGGCGCGCAAGCGAAGCGACGACGGAACCTTGAGGCCGAGCGTGTTCGCCGCCTTCAGATTGACGACGAGCTCGAAACGCGTCGGTTGCTCGATCGGAAGATCGGCCGGCTTGGTTCCTTTCAGCAACCGGTCGGCATAGGAGGCGGCGAGTCGAAGCATCGCGCGTCCGTCGAGCCCGTACGAGATGAGCGCCCCTGCCTGCGCGGCACTGCGCACGGGCGCGATCACCGGCAGCGCCTGCGCCTGCGCGCGCTCGACGATCTCTCGAATGCTCGCCAGGAAGACGCGGTCGGGCCCGAACACGAGCGCCTCGGCGCGCTCGCGCCGCATCGCCTCGAACGCCGCCGCCAGATCGCCGGGCTGTGCGACCGGGAGGAGCTGCAGCCGCAGCCCGAGCTGGCGCGCGGCCGTCTCGTTGGCGGCAGCGTAGTCGGCGTAGCCGACGTTGCCCGGGTTGGCGATGATCGCGACACGGCTCGCGCCGGGGACCGCCTCGTGCGTCAGCTCGAGATACTTGCCCCAGTCTGTCGACGTCGACGCGAATCCGGTGACGTTGCCGCCCGGGTGCGCGAGGCTCGCGACGAGACCGAACTTGACCGGGTCGGCGACACCGATGGCGAGAATGGGAATGGTCGCCGTCGCGGCCTTCGCGGCGAGCGCGGCGGTCACGCCCGCGGTGACGACGATGAGGTCGACACCCAGGCGGACGAGCTCGCGCGCGAGCTCGGGGAAGCGCTCGTACGGCTGATCTGCGCCGCGGTACACGAACGTCACCGTCCTTCCCTCGACCCATCCGAGCTCTACGAGCGCGGCGACGAACAGGCGGAAGGGATCGCCCGGGTCGTCGGGGTGCACGTTGCCGAGAACGCCGACGACACGCGTGCGGGCTGCGGGCTGTGCGAACGTCAGCGTCGGCGCCAGGCATGCGCTCGTCGCGAGCAGCAGCCGTCGACGGTGCGCACGCCAGCCGTCAGCGCCGTCGGCGCGCTCGGATCGTCGGGCGGCGGCACGGGCGAGCGTCATGCGCGACTCTCCCTGGCACCTCCGCCGACCCCGGCGCGCGACGCGACCAGGACCGCGTTCGTTCCGCCGAACGCGAACGAATTCGACATCGCGTGGCGTAGCGCGGGCGCTTCGCGCGCGCTGCCGCTGACGACGTCGATCGCGAACGCTGGATCGACGCGCTCGGTGTTCGCCGTCGGCGGCAGCCGCGCGGCGACGAGCGCGCACGCGGCGGCGAGCAGCTCGACGGCGCCGCCCGCGCCGAGCAGGTGGCCGTGGATCGCCTTCGTCGACGTCACCGGCACCCCGGTCGCGCCGAACACCGCGGCGAGCGACGTCGCCTCGGCGGCGTCGCCGGCGACCGTCGCGGTGCCGTGCGCGTTGACGTGGCCGATCGCGCTCGCGGCGACGCCGGCGTCGGCGAGCGCTGCGCGCATCGCGCGCACCTGGCCTTCGGCGTCGGGATTGGTGATGTGGACGCCGTCGCAGTTGCTCGCGTAGCCGGCGAGCTGCCATTGCCACGTCGCGCCGCGCGCGCGCGCGTGCGCCGTGGACTCGAGGACGAACGCCGCGGCCGCCTCGCCGAGCGCGAAGCCGGCGCGGTCGGCGGCGAACGGACGGCACGCGCGCGCGGCGACGTCGCCCGGCACATCGGGCGGCAGCGGCGCGAGCACGCGCATCGCCTGCCAGCCGGCGACGACGCCCGGCGTCAGCAGCGATTCGCTGCCGCCGACGACGGCGACGTCGATCGCTCCCGAGCGGATCGCGCGCATCGCCTCGCCGATCGCGACCGCCGACGACGCGCACGCGCACGCGTACGCGAGCGCGGCGCCGCGGGCGCGAAAGCGGACCGCGAGCTCGGCGGTCGCCGCGTTCGGCATCGTCGTGACGACGCTGGTCGGCCGCATCCTGCGGTGGTCGACGTAGACGGTCTTGAGCGTCGTCTCGAAGGTCGACGCGCCGGCCATGCCGCTGCCCCAGTAGACGCCGAGCCGCTCGCCGGCGACGCTGCCGTCGTCGAGCCGCGCGGCACGCGCCGCCTCGTCGGCGGCGGCGAGCGCCATCGCGGTCGCGCGGTCGAGCGGGACGCGCGACGGCGACTGCACCGCCGCGGCATCGAAGTCGCAAGCGGCGACCGGAACGAGCGGAACGTCGAGCCCGGTGAGGTCGATCGCGTGCGCGCGCACCGCCGAGCGGCCGGCGAAGAGCGCGTCGGCGAACGCGGCGACGCCGTTGCCGATCGGGCTGACGACGCCGCTGCCGGTGACGGCGACCGGCGCCGCGCCGGTGTCAGCCGACGACATCGCCGGGCGCCTTCGCCGCGACCGCCTCGTCGATCAGCGTCGCGAGCTGCGCGAGCGTCACGCCGGCCTGGCGCGGGTCGAGACGATCCTCGGGGATGCGGACGTCGAACCGGTCCTCGACCGCGAACACGAATTCCATCAGCGCGAGCGAGTCGAGACCGAGCTGGTCGAGCGCCGCGTCCGACGCCACGGCGGCCGGGTCGACGTGGAAGCTCTCGACCAGCACGGACGAGATGGCGGCGAACGTCGACGGCTGCATGCGCGGGCTGCGGAAGAGGCGCATCTTATGTCCCGCGTCGCGACCGCGTCCGACGACGCGGCAGAATCGGACCGCGCTCGTTGCCTTGCCGTGGCCCAGACCTCGCTCGAACTCGGATTCGCCGACCCCGCCGCGCCGCTCGCCGAGCGGCTGCGGCCAAAGACGATCGACGAGGTGATCGGCCAGCGCCACCTGCTCGGCCCGGGCAAGCCGCTGCGCGTCGCGTTCGAGTCGGGGCGCCTGCACTCGATGATCCTCTGGGGTCCGCCCGGCGTCGGCAAAACGACGCTCGCGCGGCTGATGGCCGATGCGTTCTCGGCGCAGTTCATCGCGATGTCGGCGGTGCTCGGCGGCGTCAAGGACATCCGCGAAGCGGTCGAGCGCGCCTTGGCCGCGCGCACGGCCGGCCGCGCGACGGTCGTCTTCGTCGACGAGGTGCACCGCTTCAACAAGAGCCAGCAGGACGCGTTCCTGCCGCACGTCGAGTCGGGGCTCTTCACCTTCATCGGCGCGACGACCGAGAACCCGTCGTTCGAGGTCAACTCGGCGCTGCTCTCGCGCGCCACCGTGCACGTGCTGAAGCCGCTCGACGACACCGACCTGGCGACGCTGCTCGACCGCGCCGAGGCGCTGCTCGATGCGCCGCCCCTCGCCGCGCCGGCGCGCGAGCGGCTGATCGGCTACGCCGACGGCGACGCACGGCGGCTGCTGAACGCCTACGAGAACCTGGTCGAG
>DASSRF010000185.1:0-3422 GCA_035701945.1 Caldimonas sp.
CGAGATGGAAGCTCCACGCGTGGTACGAGCAGACGAGCGCGCTGCCGGTGTTGCCCTTCAGGTTGCCGACCACTTCGACGCCGCGATGCGGGCAGCGGTTGTAGAGCACCTGCACGCTGCCGTCGTTCTGGCGCACCATCAGCATCGGCTGGCGGCCGATCGTGACCGCGTAGTAGTCGCCGGGGTCGGGAATCTGCGAGACGTGGCCGCAGTAGATCCAGATCCGTTCCCAGATCTTCTCCATCTCGGCGTCGAAGATCTGCTGGTCGGTGTAGACGGTGCGGTGGACGCGGTCGGGTTCGACGAGTGCGGAGAGATCCATCGGGTCCTCGGAGCGGTGGCGGCGCCAGCGCCGCGATGCGGCCGAGTCTAGCGCCGCGTGCGCGCGAGCCCTGCGCTCCCCTAGACTCCCCCCATGGAAGCACGACCGTTCGTCTCGTCGCCCGAGATCGACGCGCAGTACAACGCCGGCGCCGCCGTCCCCGACTCCGCCGCGCTCCTGCAACGCTTCGAGGAGCAGAGCGCCGAGGCGCGCGCGCGGCTGCGCTGCATCGAGGGCATCGCGTACGGGCCGACGCTCGACGAGACTCTCGACGTCTTCCCCGCCGAGCGGCCGGCCTCGCCGGTGTTCGTCTTCATCCACGGCGGCTACTGGCGGCGTTTCGCGGCGCGCGACTACCACCTCGTCGCGCTCGGGCTCGTTCCGCTCGGCATCACGACGGTCGTCGTCGACTATTCGCTCTGCCCGAAGGTCACGATCGACGAGATCGCTCGCCAGTGCCGCGCCGCGGTCGCGTGGACGCTCAGAAGGATCGGCGAGCATGGCGGCGACCCGGCGCGCGTCGCCGTCGGCGGCCACTCGGCGGGCGGCCATCTGACCGCGATGTGCCTCGCGGCGCGCTGGGACGAGGACTACGGGCTCGCGCGCGACCCGCTCGCCGCCGCCGTCCTCGTCAGCGGCATCTACGACATCGAGCCGCTGCGCCGCAGCTATCTGCAGCCGTCGATCCAGCTCGACGACGGCATCGTCCGCCGCAATTCGCCGATGTTCGGCGTGCGGCCGTGCGCGACTCCGGCGCTCGTGACCTGGGGCGCCGACGAGAGCGCCGAGTTCGCGCGCCAGGCGACGCAGTACCACGCGGCGTGGCAGGCGGCCGGCAACCGCGGCGAGCTGCTGCCGCAGCTCGGCAAGAACCACTTCACCGCGATCGACGGGCTCGCCGATCCCGGGAGCACGCTCGCCCGCTGGATCGCGGCGCGGCTCGCCGCCTGAGCGCTACTTCAGGAGCGGCTTGCCGCCGTCGTTGCCGCCGCACGTCATGACCGCGCGCTGCGCCGGCATCTTGCCGGTGCGCAGGCCGAACTGCGTGTTGTCGGGATAGTAGAACGCCTCGGGCCGGAACCACACCTTCAGCCGCTTCGGGTTGACCGCGGCGATCTGCGTCCAGCGCTCGCTGTCGCGGATGCCGTCGATCGGCTCGAGGTACGCGGTCGCGTAGACGAAGCCGCCCTGCTTGTTCGAGAACGGCCCGATGATGTCGGCGTGGTACGGCACCGCGACCGTCTCGGCGAGCGCCGAGCCGTCGCCACCGACCACCTGCGTGAAGGTGAACTCGCCGTAGATCGCCGCCGTCGGCGTGCCGTGCAGGTTCTCGACCGCGACGTTGACCGCGAGCAGCGGCGTCTTGCAGTCGCCCTTGGCGGGCACCATCGCGACGCTCACCAGGTAGTAGCGGAACTGCGCGTTCATCGTCTTCGGCGAGCGGCCGCGCATCAGCTCGGCCATCTCGTCGGGGCTCTCGAAGATGCGCGGCTCGCCGTTCGGCCCGCCGCGCAGCGCCTCGCCGGCGATCGCCTGCTCGACGGTGTGCGAGTACGACTGCGTTCCCGTCGGCATCTCGGTGTACTCGCGGCGCTCGCGGGTCGCGGTCGGCTTCCTGGCCTGCGCCTGCGCCTGCGGCTTCGCGCCGGTCGCCCTGGCCGGCGGCGGCTCGGCCTTCTTGCAAGCCGTCGCGGCGAGCGCGGTCAGGGCGAGGGCGGCGAGGAGACGGGCGCGCACGGTGCTTCGGGTCGGGTTGGTCGGCAGATATCGGCCGCTGCGGCGCCGACTTGAGCGCTCGCGGGGGCGTCCGCCGAGACGGCGTCCCTACAATCGCCCGCACCTCGAGCCCGCCCATGCACGTCGACGCTTCGGTCTTCAAGGCCTACGACATCCGCGGCGTCGTCGGCCGCACGATCGACGAGCGCTTCGCCGAGCAGCTCGGCCGCGCCTTCGGCAGCGAGGTGCTCGCAGCCGGCGACCGCGCAGTCGCGGTCGGCCGCGACGGCCGCATCTCGTCGCCTGCGCTCGCCGCCGCGCTCGTCCGCGGGCTCGCTGCGACCGGGCTCGACGTCGTCGACATCGGCCCGGTGACGACGCCGATGCTCTACTACGTCGCGGCGACGCGCGGCGCGCACCGCTGTACGAGCGGCATCCAGGTCACCGGCAGCCACAACCCGAAGAACGACAACGGCTTCAAGATGGTCGTCGCGGGCCGTGCGATCCACGGCGACGCGATCCAGCGCCTGCGTCGGCGGATGGAGGCCGACGACTTCGTCGAAGGTGCCGGCCGCACGGCGACGATGGACATCGTCCCCGAGTACCGCGCGCGCATCGTCTCCGACTGCAAGCTTGCGCGGCCGATGACCGTCGCGGTCGATTGCGGCAACGGCATCGCCGGCGCTTCGGCGCCAGCGATCCTGCGGGCGCTCGGCTGCACCGTCCACGAGCTCTATTCCGAGGTCGACGGCGAGTTCCCGAACCACCATCCCGACCCGAGCAAGCCGGAGAACCTCGCCGAGCTCGCTCGCGTCGTCGCGCGCGGCGACGCCGAGCTCGGCCTCGCCTTCGACGGCGACGGCGACCGTCTCGGCGTCGTCACCAAGAGCGGGCAGATCGTCTATCCCGACCGCCAGCTGATGCTGTTCGCGCGCGACGTCCTGCAGCGCCGGCGCGGCGCGACGATCGTCTACGACGTCAAGTGCTCGCAGGCGATCGCGCCGGTGATCCGCGCCGCCGGCGGCGTGCCGATGATGTGGAAGACCGGCCACTCGCTGATCAAGGCCAAGATGCGCGAGGTCGGCGCGCCGCTCGCGGGCGAGATGAGCGGCCACATCTTCTTCGGCGAGCGCTGGTACGGCTTCGACGATGCCACCTACACCGCGGCTCGCCTGCTCGAGGTGCTGAGCTTCTCGTCCGACGCGAGCGCGGTGCTCGACGCGCTGCCCGACGCCTACAGCACGCCCGAACTCAACGTGCCCTGCCACGAAGGCGAGCATCACGAGGTGATCGAACGGCTGCGCGAGACCGCCACCTTCCCCGGTGCGCGCGAGGTCGCCACCATCGACGGCCTGCGCGCCGACTACGACGACGGCTTCGGCCT
>DASSRF010000186.1:0-9118 GCA_035701945.1 Caldimonas sp.
GATCATGAACGCAGCGTCCTCGGCGCTCGCTCGCAGCTGCACCGGCCGCACGAGCATCTCGCGCGAGAGCGTCGCGACGTACTGCACAGGCACTTCCTGGGGAGCGAACATGGCGCGGACCATGCGATCGAGCATGACGCGCGCCGAGACCGCGGTGACCGTGTAGCGCATCACATCGCCGAGGACGGGCAGCGCCACCGGCGCGGTGAGGATCGCGTCGAGGCGCGCGGTCGGGTAGTAGTAGCCGCCGACGAGGACGAGCCTCCGGACGTCGCCCGGATGGTCGAGCGCCAGCGCCAGCGCGACCATCGCACCGAGCGAATGGCCGACGACCACGGCGCGCTCGACGCCGAGCTGCGCGAGCGCGGCGTGCAGCAGCGCGGCCTGCGCCGAGGGCGTCCACAACCGGTCGCGCGGCCTGCCGCTGTGGCCGTAGCCCGGGCGGTCGAACGCGAGCACGCGGTGGCTGCGCACGAGCCGCTCGACGACGCCGCTCGCGTCGAAGTCGCGGTGCGTCACCGCGTTGCCGTGGATCAGCACGACCGGCGGCCCCTCGCCGCGGTCGACGACGTGGAGCCTGACGCCGTCGACGTCGAGGACGCGCCCCTCGGGCGGGTGCGCGCGCTCGGCGCGGCGCGCTCGCCGCGCGACCCATGCGGCGGTGAGCGCTGCGCCGGCGAGCGCGGCGGCGGTCCATCGTCCATTGCGCGCAGCGGCGAAGGTCTGCAGGTCGGTTCGTTTCATGTCGGCTGCCGTAGGTCTGGCGACGCAGGCGCGCGCCGGAGGGTCTCGACGGCAACCGGCGTGCCGCGCGGCGCGACTGCCGCCGCAGCGCCCACGTCGTTTGCCGCGGATCCAGCGCGCGCAATGCGCAAGCGCGCGCGACGCGGGTCAGTCTTCGTCGCCGAAGATCCCGCCGAGCACGCCGCCGATCGCGCCGGCGCCGAGCAGCGAGCCTTCGTCCTTCGAGCCGCCGCGCTGCGGTGCCGCAGCGAAGATGCGCGAAGCGAGCCGCGAGAACGGCAGGCTCTGCAGCCACACCGTTCCCGGCCCGCTGACCTTGGCGAAGAAGAGGCCCTCGCCGCCGAACAGCGCCGTCTTGATCTTGCCGACGTACTGGATCTCGAACGTCACGTTCGGCGTCAGCGCGACGATGCAGCCGGTGTCGACGAAGAGCGTCTGCCCGGCCGCGAGCTCGCGGCGAACGATCGTGCCGCCGGCGTGCACGAATGCGAGGCCGTCGCCGTCGAGGCGCTGCATGATGAAGCCCTCGCCGCCGAAGAAGCCGACCGAAAGGCGCTGCTGGAACCAGATCCCGAGCGAGACGCCGCGCGCAGCGCACAGGAACGCGTCCTTCTGGCAGACGAGCGTGCCGCCGAGCTGGCGCAGGTCCATCGCGAGGATCTTGCCGGGGTACGGTGCGGCGAACGCGACGCGGCGCTTGCCGCTGCCCTGGTTGGTGTAGACCGTCGTGAAGAGCGACTCGCCGGTGACCAGCCGCTTGCCGGCGCCGAGCAGCTTGCCGAACAGGCCGCCGCCGCCCTGCCCCGAAGCGTCGCCGAACACGGTGTCCATCTGGATGCCGGCGTCCATGAACATCATGCTGCCCGCTTCGCCGATCGCAGCCTCGCCGGGGTCGAGCTCGACCTCGACGAACTGCATCTCGGCACCGTTGATCTCGTAGTCCACGACGTCCATCGCCATCGCCGGCTCCCGTTGGTTGCGGCGCGACTCTAGCGGAGCCGACGCGCGTACCATCCGGGCGCAGGGAGAGAAGGAGTGCGCATCCGACCTGAATGAAGACCTTCGACCCGTCCGACCTGTGGCGCATCAGCGATTTCCGCCGTGCCCGCAACGAGGGGCGGCTCGAGCTCGACGCGAGCCCGGGCCGCGCGACACTGCTGCCGACGACGCTGCTCACCGACCTGCGCCGCATCCGCAGCGACCCGACGACGAGCGACGTGCTCGAGGTGATCGCAGCGTGCCTGCGCCACCACGAGGCCGCGCTCCTCTATCTCGAGCAGGGCCAGTTCGTCTGGCCCGTGACCGTCTTCCCGCGCGAGGCGCTCTACCACTCGCCGCGCTCGGCCGAGGCGATGGCGGCGACGTTCGCGCTGTCGCAGCTGCGCCTGGTGAGCGCCGAGCCGCCGGGCGTGCGGCCGCCGGGCAGCATCCTCGTCGAGCGCGTCGCCAGCCCCGAGAAGTACCACCCGCTCGCCGGGCTCGTCTGGACCGTCGCGCTGCACGGCCCGCGCGGGTTGCTGCTGAGCGAGATCAACGGCCGCGCCGCGTACCGCGTCGTCGCCGCGCACGACGCGCGCGACCTGCCGCCCCTGAAGGGCGCGATCAGCTCGACCGTCGCGCGCCTCGAGCAGCGCTCGTCGTCGCTCGGCGAGATCGCGCGCTGGCCCGGCATGAGCATCGAGCGCGCGAGCCGCGTCCTCAACGCGCTCTACCTCTCCGGGATGCTGCTCGTGTCGCGCGCGCACCCGGCGGCGCGCAGCGCGGCCTCGGGCTGGCGGCGGCTGCTCGGCCGCCGCAAGGAATGAACCGTTTGCCCGGCGCCTGGCATTAACCTGGCGATGAGGCTCGGATGCTGCGCAAACTTCTCGCTCCCTCCCAGGCCGCGCCGGCGCCCAGGCGCAGCGCCGACGCGCACGACCAGTCGCTCATGGCGCGCGTCGTCGGCCGCGACCTGCGCGCCTTCGAGGCGCTCTACCGCATCTACCACCCGCGCCTCGACCGCTTCCTCGGTCTTGTCACGCCGCGGCCGACGATCGTCGAGGAGGCTTTGAACGACACCATGCTCGTCGTCTGGCGACGCGCCGCGACGTACACCGGCGAATGCAAGGTCTCGACCTGGATCTTCGCGATCGCGTACCGGACCGTGCTGAAGGCGCTGCGCACGCAGGACGAGCCGGTCGACGCTGCCGCGGTCGACGAGCTGGTCTCCGAAGACGCCGGTCCGGAGCAGGCCGCGATCCGCCAGCAGACGCTGGCGACGCTCGCGAGCGCGCTCGACACGCTCTCGGCCGAGCAGCGCGCCGTCGTCGTCCTGACGTACTTCCACGACCTCGCCTACGCCGAGATCGCGCGCATCGTCGACTGCCCGGTCGACACCGTGAAGACGCGGATGTTCCACGGCCGCAGGCGCCTGCGCGCCGCGCTGCAGGGCCGCCTGGAGGCGTCGTCGTGAACGCGCGCATCGTGCGGCTCGGCGGCGACGAGCACCAGGCGGCGCAGCAGCTGCTGCCGTGGCTCGTCAACGGCACGCTCGCCAAGACCGAGGCGGCCCAGGTCGGCGCACACGTCGCGCAGTGCAGCGCGTGCCAGGCCGATCTCGCCGCGCAGACGCACTGGCGCACGCTCGCGGCCGACGCCGCGGCGCACGGCGACGTCGACCGCGGCTGGGCTGCGCTGCGGGCGCAGCTCGACGTCGCCCCGACCGCCGCGCCGCGCGCGCAGCCGTGGTGGCGCCAGGGCCTGCAGCTCGCGGTCGCCGTGCAGGCCGCGGTGATCCTGGTGCTGGCGTTCGCGCTCGTCTCGCTGCTGCGGCCGGCCGAGCCGTACCGAGCGCTCGGCAGCGCAGCGGTGGTCGACGCCAACGCCATCGTCGTCTTCCGTGCCGATGCGACTGAAGCCGAGACGAGCGCGGCGCTGCGCGCCGCCGGCGCGCGCATCGTCGGCGGACCGACCGCCGTCGACGCCTACCTGCTGCGCCTGCCGGATCCGACGGCAGCGGCGCTCGCGCGCCTGCGCGCCGAGCGCGCCGTCGCCAGCGTCGAGTCGCTGCAGGGCGAGGTGGCGCGATGACCAGGCTGCTCGTCGCCTTCGCGCTCGTCGTCTCGCTCGCGGCGCGCGCCGCCGACGTCGCCGAGCCGGGCGACGTCGCGGCCCGCGCCGAGCACCAGGTGCTCGTGCTGCTGAAGCTGCCGCCGCCGCACTTCCGTCCCGACGGCAGCTACAGCGCCGGCTACGCCGACGCGCAGGGCAGCGCGACGCGGCGCGGCATCGCCGCCGCGCTCGCGCGCAGCAACGGCCTCGCCCTCGCGACCGACTGGCCGATGCCGCTCGTCGGCGTCGACTGCTACGTGATGGACGTTCCCGCGCCGCTCAGCGCCGCCGACGTCGCGGTCCAGCTCGCGCGCGACGGGCGCGTCGCCTGGGCGCAGCCGATGAACGTCTTCCATCCGCTCGGCCACGACGATCCGCTGTTCGCGATGCAGCCGGCGGCGCGCGAGTGGCACCTCGGCGCGATGCACGCGACCGCGACCGGCAAGGGCGTTCGCGTCGCCGTCATCGACAGCAACGTCCAGCCCGACCACCCCGATCTCGCAGACCAGATCGCCGAGCGCGCAAGCTTCATCGGCAGCCGCTCGGACGCCGCCGAGCGCCACGGTACCGCGGTCGCCGGCATCGTCGCGGCGCGCGCCGACAACCGCGTCGGCATCGCCGGCGTCGCACCCGATGCGCGACTGCTCGCGCTGCGCGCGTGCCGCGAGGCGGGCAACGAGACGGTGTGCACGACGCTCAGCATCGCGCTCGCGATGCACGCCGCGATCGACCGCGACGCGCGGGTGATCAACCTCAGTCTCGCCGGGCCCGCCGACCGCCTGATCGAGCAGCTCGTTCGCGCCGCGCTCGAGCGCGGCATCAGCGTCGTCGCCGCCGCCGACCGCACGGTTGCGAGCGGCGGCTTTCCGGCGGCGCTCGGCGGCGTCGTCGCCGTCGTCGACGAAGCCGGCGGCGCCGCGCCGGGCGGCATGGTCGCCGCGCCGGGAAGCGACGTGCCGACGACCGTGCCGGTCTCGCGCTGGGCCGTCGTCTCGGGCGCGTCGTACGCGGCGGCGCACGTCAGCGGCCTGCTCGCGCTGATGCACGAGGCGCGCGGCAACGCGCGCGCGGCGGCGCCGATCGCCGCCGCGCTCGCCGTCGGCGACGGCGGACGGATCGACGCCTGCACCAGTCTCGTCCGCGCCGGCGCGACGTGCGCGTGCGACTGCGCGGCCGCCGGCCCGATGGCCGCATCGATCGCGCCGCGCTGACGTGCGAGCGCTGCCCCGCACGGTGCGGCGGGGCTGCGGCCTGGCGATCCTGCTGCTCGCGCCGGCAGCGCACGGCCAGCTCACCGCGACGATCGGCATCGACTCGGACTACCGCTATCGCGGCGTCTCGCTCAGCAACTCGAACCCGAGCCCGCGCCTGACGGCCAACTTCGAAGGCGCCGAGCGCTGGTACGCGGGAGCTTCGGCGACGCGCGCGGCGCTGACCGCGAGCGACACGTATCCGCAGCTGACGGCGTACGCGGGCTGGCTCGCAGCGACGCTCGACCGCACGACCGTCGAGATCGGCGTCGTCGGCTCGCATTTCGTCGGCAACGCCGGCTACGACTTCGTCGAAGGCTACGTCGGGCTGCTCGCGCGCGAGTGGAGCGCGCGCGTCTATCTCTCGCCCGACTACTACGGCCGCAACGTCGCGACGGCGTACGTCGAAGCGAACGCGCACGTCCCGCTCGACGAGCGCGCGCGCGTGTTCGCGCACGTCGGCGTGCTGGCGCCGCTGCAGTCGAGAGCCGGCGATGCCGGCAAGACGCGCGGCGACGCCAGCGTCGGCGCCGGCATCGTCGTGCGCGGCTGGGACCTCCACGTCGCCGCGGTCGCGGCGACGCGCGGCGGCCCGTACCCGGCGGTCTACGACGGTCGCCACGCGACCGTGGTGATCGGCGCGTCGCTCTCGTTCTGAGCCGTCGCGGGCATTGAACCGCGCCGGCGCAAGCCGGCATTGACAGGCGAACGAAGATGCCTCGGGGAGGTCAGCGATGCGCCACTCTTCCGTGCTCGCGGGCGCCGCAGGGTGCCTCGCCGTGCTCTCGCTCGTGTCGTGCGGAGGCGGCGGCTACGGCTCCTCGATGGCGGGCGGGCCGACGATGATGGCGAGCGGCTACGTCGCGACGCGCCTCGTCTCCGACAACAACGCAGCGAACAATCCGTACAGCACCGGCAATGTCGACCCGCGCCTCGTCAACGCGTGGGGAATCGCGTTCAACCCGCAGGGCTTCGTCTGGGTCGCGAACAACGGCAGCTCGACGGCGACGCTCTACGACGGCGACGGCGTCCGCCAGACGCTCGTCGTCGCGATCCCGGCCGGCGCGGGCGGAAGCGCGAAGCCGACCGGGACCGTCTTCAACGGCACGCAGGCGTTCGCGTTCGCGCAGGGCGGCACCACGGCACCGGCGGTCTTCATCTTCGCCGGCGAAGGCGGAACGCTGAGCGCGTGGTCGCCGAGCGTCAACGCGAACAGCGCCGTCGTCGTCGTCGACCGCTTCGCCGAAGGCAAGTCGTACAAGGGGCTGGCGATCGCGAGCGCGGGCGGCGCACCGCGGCTCTACGCGGCCGACTTCCACAATGCCGTCGTCGACGTCTACGACGGCAACTTCGCTCCGGTCGTGAGCCCCGGCGCGTTCACCGACGCGCAGCTGCCCGCGGGCTACGCGCCGTTCGGCATCCAGGCGATCGGCAACCGGATCGTCGTCGCCTACGCGAAGCAGGACGCGCAGGCGGCCGACGAGGTCGCCGGCGCAGGCCTGGGCGCGGTCGACGTGTTCGACACCGCCGGCACGCTGACGGCGCGGCTGATCGCGCCCGGAGGCAAGCTCGACGCGCCGTGGGGCATGGTGCTCGCGCCGGCGAACTTCGGCACCTTCAGCAACGACCTGCTGGTGGGCAACTTCGGCGACGGCAGGATCAACGCGTTCGATCCCGCGACCGGTGCCTGGCTCGGCGCCCTCGGCGACGGCAACGGCATGCCGATCGCGGTCGCGGGCCTCTGGGGAATCGCGTTCGGCAACGGCATCAACGGCCAGCCGACGAACACGCTGTTCTTCGCCGCCGGGCCGAACGACGAGCAGGACGGCGTCTACGGACGGATCGACTTCCGCTGACGCCGCGCGCGCCCGCGCTCAGCCGCTGCGCTTGAAGTACTGGACCTCGCGCTCGTGCTTCTCGGCAGCTTCGCGGCTCGAGAAGGTGCCGAGGTTGCGGCGCTTGCCGGTCTTCGGATCGGCCTTGCGCGAATAGAGCCGGTACTGGCCGCTCGAGAGCTTGCGGATCATCGTCGTCTCCTTGCGAGGCGCGCCGTCGCAGGCGCATCCCCATGCTGGGCAGGGCGGCGGCGAAACGCTGTCGCCGACGGCCGCGGCGCGGTGTCGGACATTCCTGCGCCGACCCGCGAGCGTCAGTCGAACGGGTCGTATCCCGGCTTCTTGTAGAGCTTGCCGCGGCTCTCGAGAATCAGCGGCCGGTACACGGCATCGGCCCACTTCTCCGGCTCGACGTCTTCGATCGCGACCGAGACCGACTCCTCGGCGCAGCCGGTCGCCTTCATCACGTCCTGCACGATCGCATCGGCCAGGCGGAGCTTCTCGTCCTCGGAGCGGCCCCGGTACATCTTGACGATCACGTGCGGCATCCAGGCACCTCGTCCGGCCCGGCTGTCCGGGCCACGCCCACGCATGGCAAGCGCTGTGCTCACACGGCGGGCTCGGCGGGAACGCGCGACGGCGTCGAGCCGTTTCTCCGGCTCTGGACGACGAACGCCGCGACCTGCCATGCGACGAACGCGGCGATGATCGCGAGCAGCGTCGCGCTGATCGGCCGCGTCACGAAGATGCCGAAGCTGCCGCGGCTGATGAGCAGCGCGCGCCGGAAGTTCTCCTCGAGCATGGGGCCGAGGATGAAGCCGAGGAGCAGCGGTGCAGGGTCGAGGTCGAGGCGCAGGAAGACGTAGCCGATCAGGCCGAAGAGCGCGGTGATGAAGATGTCGTCGAGGTTGTTGTTGACGCTGAACGTGCCAATGCAGCAGAAGAAGAGGATCGACGGGAAGAGCACCGCGTACGGGATCCTGAACACCGAGAGCCAGTAGCGCACCAGCGGCACGTTGAGGACGACGAGGAAGACGTTGCCGACCCACATGCTCGCGACGAGCCCCCAGAAAAGGTCGGGGTGGCCGGCGATCATGTTCGGCCCCGGCTGGATGCCCTTGATGATGAACGCCGCCATCATCAGCGCCATCACCGCGTTCTCCGGGATGCCGATCGACATCAGCGGGATGAAGCTCGTGCGCGCCGCCGCCTCGTCGGCCGCCGCCTGGCCGGCGACGCCCTCGATGACGCCGGTGCCGATCTGGTCCTTGTACTTGCTGACCTTCTTGTCGATCGCGTACGCCGCGAACTGCGCGATCGTCGGCCCGCCGCCCGGCAGGATGCCGAGGAACGAGCCGACCGCGCTGCCGCGCAGCGCGCTCGGGATGATCCGCTTGAACTCGGGCCACGTCGGCAGCAGGTGGATCTTGCCGTTGAAGGGCGTGCGCTCGTCCTTGTTGTCGAGGTTCTTGGTGATCTCGGCGATGCCGAAGCAGCCGAGCGCGATCGAGACGAGGCCGATGCCTTCGGCGAGGAACGGGAAGCCGAGCGTGTAGCGCTCCTGGCCGCTGTTGACGTCGGTGCCGACCTGGCCGAGCAGGACGCCGATCAGGCACATCGAGAGGCCGTCGAGCAGGTTGCCGGTCGTGACGAAGCTGACGCAGACGAAGCCGACCAGCATCAGCGCGCAGTAGTCGGCCGGGCCGAACAGGAACGCGACCTCGCCGAGCATCGGCGCGAAGAACGACAGGACGACGATCGCGACCGTGCCGCCGATGAAGCTCGAGACTCCGGCGGTGAAGAGCGCGAGCCCGGTCTGGCCCTTCAGCGTCATCTTGTAGCCGTCGATGCACGCGACGATCGAGCTGGCGTGCGGGATCTTCATCGTGATCGCGCTGACGCTGTCGCCGTACTGCGCGCCGTAGTAGATGCCCGCGAGCATGATCAGCGCGCCGCCGGTCGGGATCGAGTACGTGAGCGGCAGCAGGATGCTGATCGTCGCCAGCGGCCCGAGCCCCGGCAGCAGGCCGACGAGCGTGCCGACGACGCAGCCGATCGCGCAGAACAGCAGGTTCTGCCAGGTGAGCGCGTGCGAGAAGCCGAACGCGAGGTTGTGCAGGATGTCCATCGGTTCCAGGTGCGAAGACCTAGTAGAGCGGCAGGTTGAAGCCGAGCAGCTTCTGGAACACGAGCGCGATG